>CAMYZS010000001.1 GCA_947303945.1 uncultured Candidatus Saccharibacteria bacterium
CCAACAGCACTGATTATTCTCCAATCTCACGCAGTTGAAATTAGGAAAACTCAAGGCACTCCCGTATCCATAAATTGATACTTAATAATATATTAACATAAGTTTTATATTATTTACATAACAATAGTTCAACTACAAATACTATCAATAAGCGTATTTAAAATCCACCTTTCCAAAATGCTATAATAATTTCATGAGTACTACTACCAAAGTCCAAATCGACACCAAAACTTTTATCCGTTTCTGGTTGGTTATACTGGGTTTTCTAACTACCGGCTTTCTTATATGGCAAGCTCGTAGCGGACTCCTGATTATTGGTTGCGCGCTCTTTTTTGCCCTTGCTATCAAGCCCCTAATTAGCCGCATTGCAAGCATATTTCACGGCAAGTCTAAAAAACTCCCAATTGCTCTCGCGTATCTCATTGTGGTTGGTTTTATCTGTGCGTTTATCTCAATCGTCGTACCTACAATCATATCCGAAACCGCAAAATTCGCCAAGAATCTACCTAATATCGTCGATGGAGCTACCAATAATCTGACATTTATTGACGATATTGGCGAATCGCTTCATATCCCCAATTTTCGCGAACAAACAATTAAAACCATTGGCGATTTTTCTCAAAACTTTGTCAAATTAGACAATGTCAGCTCCGCCCTTACGAATTCTATTACCGCTATCGGTAGCGCATTTGCAACAATTATTTTAACCCTCGTCCTTGCCTTCTTTATGCTCACAGAAGGGCCACAAATTACTAAAAAATTCTGGTCTAACTTCAATAAAAGCAGGCCAGCCAGAAAAGCTGAACATGTCATCACGCGCCTTTCGCAAACTATTTCAACTTATGTTTCAAGCGCCATAACCGTAGCACTAATCAATGCAGGCGCCACCATGATTACCGTTTTTATTATCAATCTCATCTTTGGACTCAACCCAGGCCTCGCACTTCCGTTCGGCCTTATCACGGGAGTATTTAGTCTCATCCCGATGTTTGGATCATTCATTGGCGGTACACTCGTAGCACTCCTTCTTGGCTTTAGTCAAGTCGGCGCTGGCGTCACTTTCATTATTTATACTATTATTTATCTCCAAGTTGAATCAAATGTCATTTCGCCAAAAATTCAAGGCAAAGGCATGAATCTGCCCGCTCTCGCTATTCTTTCCGCCGTCACGATCGGCATTTACACCTTCGGTCTTCTCGGCGCCATTATTTCCATCCCAATCGCGGGCTGCATCCGCGTTCTAATCGAAGAATACAATAGTGACCTCATGGATGATGGCAAGATAAACGGCAGCGACATCGAAAAACCTAAAAAACCAAACGCTCAATTAGTTGCTAAATCCTAGATTATTAAAATGTCCCTCTTTTTTGGAGGGGCTTTTAATAATTATTTTTTCTCTTTCACCTTTTGCTCTAATTCGTACCCATGTCGAAAAACCACCGCCAATACCAACATTATGAAGCCAACCGCAAAACTACTTACCGGAATCGAGAACGACACTTTTCCAACACCAAGCGCCAAAGGCGCTATTAGTTCTACTACCATAGAAAAGACTAAAACAGCAAATAACCACGTTGCCATTTTCTGCAAACGGTCCACATTCTCCAACGAAAAAGGCGTCCTACTGTGCGATAAATCCTTAAAAAATCGATACATATACTCTAGCACCATCACTATTAGAACTAATAATATAGCAATCACCACGGCTGCTCCCACAACTGTTGCAATTTGCACGCTCTCTGGCTTTGCGAAGAAACTATTTACATACTCTTCAGCTCCGCTAACCGTTATTGGCATATCTTGATCGAGTAGCATATCCCTAATCGCCACATTGGCACTGGTATTGTACCAACCAAGACCAAATAGAATTCCAGCAATTCCACTAGCTACCGCTCCAACTATCACAATAACCTCAATAATCTTCACAAGAATCGCTAATACTTGACATGTAGTCTTACATCCTTTTCCGGTCAGAATCATTTTTATATCTTTGGTATTTTTCTTTGTCATTTATGCCCTTCTCTGTTTTATTTATTGTATTGCCAGATTGTACCATCTGCACCATCTAGTAGACTAATGCCCTCTTTTGAAATTTCATCACGCAAAGCATCCGCCTTCGCAAAATCTTTATTTTTCTTCGCCTCTGCGCGTTCTGCGATTTTTTGCTTCAATTCATCTGAAATGTCTGGCGTAGTTTCCCCAATCATTAAACCAAACACGTCGTCCAAAAATCGCACAAAAGCATCATCCGGCACATTACCGTTAATAACCTTATCCAGCTCCGCAAAAGCGCCTGCCGAATTTAGATTATTATTCAACTGTCCCATTATTACATTACGCGTAACATCTAAATCGGTAGGCTCTTTTTGCCAACGCAGGGCTGCAAAGTTTCGGTAATTTAACAAACGCTGTCTTGCCGCATTTAAATCATTAAATGAAAAATTTCTCTCGCTTTGAAAATGCCCCTGCAGTACCCACATTTTGTAATCCATGTGCGTATAGCCTTTTTCGGCTAAATCACTAAAGTAATACACATTCCCAATCGATTTCGAAATCTTTTCCCCATCAATTGTAATGAAATTATTATGTAGCCAATAGTTTGCCATTTTAAGCCCATAAGCCGCCTCAATCTGCGCAATCTCATTCGTGTGATGAACTGGAATATGGTCAATACCGCCACAGTGAATATCGATCGGCTCCCCTAATATCTCATGAATAATCGTCGCGCACTCTAAATGCCAACCCGGATAGCCCATTCGCCCGCGAAACTTCCATTGCATCGCATGGTCCTCGCCATCGCGAATCCACTTCCAAACCGCAAAATCTGACACATTACGTTTTTCCGAATTAAACTCAATCCGCGCTCCAGCCTTCAAATGGTCTAAATCCAACCGCGCCAACTCAGTATAAGTAGGAAACTTTGACGTGTCAAAATATAGACCGTCCGTGGTTTCATACAAATACCCCTTCTCATCCAAAGCCTCAACCAACGCAATATCTTCTTTTATAAAATCCGTTGCTCGACAAATATTTGTTGGCACCACAAGATTCAACGCATGAAAATTCTCCATAAAGTCATCCATGTACTTTTGTGCAATTTCCCAAACCGTCTTCCCCTCTCTCTTTGCCCCCTTCTCCATCTTATCCTCGCCGTCATCGGCGTCAGACGTTAGATGCCCTACATCTGTAATATTCATTGCGCGATTAACCTCATAACCGCACAATCGCAAAGCCCGAATCAGTAAGTCCCAATATACATAACTCGTGAAGTTTCCAACATGAGCAAACCAATAGACTGTCGGCCCACAAGTGTAAACTTTTACCCTTTTTTTATCAATTGGCTTAAATTCTTCTATTTTTCGATTCAGGGTATTATATAACTTCATGTTATAAGTATAGCATCAGATAGCAGTTCTTTTTTTGATTAGCTAGCCAAGTCTATCACGCTTCCAACTAATAAACCCAGCATAGCAGCTATCGCTATTAAGAATAAAGCAATAATCATATAAGAAACAATCTTTACATATGTTGCCGATTTAATTCCGGTCGCATCTTCTAGCGGATCCTCGCTCATCATCAAATTATGTGCACCCCATCTCTTCTCTTCATTGTAACCCTCAATCATTCTCTTATCTTCTCTAATAGTCGTATTCGCGTAATGGTTAGTCGTCTTCATATTCTTTGTAGATATATTAGTGTCCAATTCATACATATGGCGCTCACTCACATTCGAATATTCGCGCGATTTTTGCTTCATTATTTTTGCCGTAGCTATCGTTGCTGTTATGAGAATAAATATACAAGCTATATTCGTCCAAAAGTGTTTCGAAAAATTAGTCATAAATGCATAAACCGTAAATAAAATCGTCAGCACAAAAGGAATCCCCACTATTACCGTTCGTATCTTAGGGCGTAACGGTACGCTACCCATTATTTCACCAGTTCGCGCATTTACGGCTATATAATGAATTGC
This sequence comes from uncultured Candidatus Saccharibacteria bacterium, assembly GCA_947303945.1. Classification (GTDB taxonomy): domain Bacteria; phylum Patescibacteriota; class Saccharimonadia; order Saccharimonadales; family Saccharimonadaceae; genus UBA2834. Next base: position 3,974 of record CAMYZS010000001.1, read on the forward strand.
TCTTTTCCCACCCACTCCAGTCATTGCGCAACTATATAACCATACCGGAAAATAAGCCGTCTTCCATTTTACACCTTGCACATCGATTTTAATATCGTCCCATCTTACGCCACGATCAAACTCACTTGTAGTAGCCATCGCCACGTGACGCGCAATATCGTTTACTTGCGTCCTAACCCTATTCCTTAACTGCCCAATATTAAGATCGCGTTTTTCGCTCGAGAACCCCTTCAAATAACGCGAATCCCACGCCACCGCCTCCTCAGTATCAAAAGGCATAATTGCGTTAATTACACTACTCGTGTTAACTGGTGAACCGTGCTCAAACTTATCGCTTGATGCCTCGATCGTCAAGTCATCTATCACTAAGTTAAAATCGCGCTCAAGATCATAATTCGCCACCTCATATACCGTCTCGAGCGAACTCTCATCATCTCTTCCAGTATTTCTTAGCACTAGTTTTGTTCCAACGCTCTTTTCGCCTACGCCGCTCAAACGTACCGTCGCGTTAATGTCCACCACCGCATAAGGCAAATAAACACCTTTTATCGTTCTCTCCGATAAATCACTTGCGAAACCCCTAGCCGAAAAAAGATTCCTTTCTCTCAGAAAATGTTTCATTTCTATAAGAGCCTCTTTTTTCTTTAACTTAAACGGCAATAACATATCCGGCATAGATCCATTCGGAACACGTTCCGCCGACTCGAGAATATGCCTACACCAGTGGCAACTTACCGTCTCAGCATCTTTATTAACCATCACATTGGCGCCACATGACGGACAGCGTAACGTCACTACAAAATCATCTGTTTCAATATCGTTCGCACCATCACCTCTAATTTCACCTACAAGTTCTTCTACTCCCCCAAACTCGTTTACTCTCGGACTCATAAATACCGTACGGCATTTTCTACACTTTAGTCCACCAGTATCAACGTCAAAATCCGCCTCCGAAGCCCCACAATTTGGGCATCGTAAGATCTTCCCTTTTATCTTTAGTTCTTTCGATGCGGTATTATTTGACATCTTTTAACTAATAATTACCAATATTAAAAATAGGAAAAAGAATATTATTATTACTTTCCAAACAACACCAGCCGTCTTCGCCTTTTTCTGCCCATCTGCTATCGTCTCTTGTCCGATCGGTGTCTGGTCTGGCGTCGAACCAACCATACGACCAATCCCAATCCAGTTCGCCATTTTTTCGCCCATCATTTTCTCGCCATTTCTAGCCAAGACCCCTTGTACAGAATTACCATTTTCGCCCTGAATTCTCGACGCTCTCAAACGTTTACGGTGCTCTTTTAGCGTATCTGTCTTTTTTATCTCCTTCGTATCGGATTTTGTATCTTTCTCGTGCATATGGCGCGCGCTCATATTACGATAACGATTCGTCTGCCACCAATAGAAAATAAAACCAGGCGTAAAGCCGGCCAGCCCCAAGAACATCGGATTATCGTCACTATCCAACTCAGCACACATCCTAAACCAGAACAAAGCCAAGACAATGCCGATCACCTCAAGAATCGCCGAAACAATCAATAACTTTGTTTTATTAATTGGCACTGACCCCATCGTCTCACCAGTACGCCCATTCACGGCCACGTAATGCATTAGTTGTTTATCTTGTTGATAATAACTATAAATCCAAACTGGCAAATATGCAGCTTTCCAATTTGTGCCCTTTATTTTTAGCGATTCACTCGTCCAACGTACGCCACGATCGTAAAACTCCATCGTCTTTCTCGCCTGGTAGCGCGCGATGTCTTTTGCTTGCATATCCACCGCCGGCTTCAATACCTCAATATTCGTATCACGTTTTTCACTCGCGTAACCGCGCAAATAACTCGGATTCCATGCTACACAATTATCAGTGTCAAAAGGCATAATTGCATTGATCACATTATTTGTATTTATTTTAATATTCTGATTCAGCTTATCCGATGAAGATTCAATCGTTAAATCATCAATCAATAAATCAAAGTCACGCGAAACATCATATGCGTCTGCGTCATAATAGGTTCTTTTATTGTTCCCACTCCCGACCGTATATCTCCTCACTAGATGCTCTGCTTCACCTACTAAAGTCGCGTGCGAATTCACGTCCACAATCATATATGGCAAATATACCCCCATCACATTCTCGGATGTAAATTCTTTTGCAAAAACCGGATGTGCAAAAAACTTTCGTTTACTTACGAACTCATCAATCTTTCCTTCGGCATATTTCTTCTCGGTTTTAAAAGGCAAAACCAAATCCGGCACCGCACCATTCGGCATTTTTTCATTCACAGATAAATTATGACGACACCAGTGACAGCGTGCACTAGTAACTTCATCCGTATTAATTACAACTTCCGCACCACAGGCTGGACACTTCAGAGTTAAAATTACTTTTTCATCTGGAATAATATCCCCCGCACCCTCTCCAACAATATCTCCCTTAAGACTTTCAATCCCCCCATATGCATTTGCTTTCACACCCTTAAATTGCGAACGACAATAATTACATTTTAAATTCCCCGTCTTAACATCCAGCGTCGTATCCGTCGAGCCACAATGTGGACAACGGTTTAAACCATTTTTCTTATTGTCAATTGCCATTTTGTAACTCCTTTCTAATAATCATAGCTATAATCAAAGCCGCCAGAATCAAAACTTGACCCACCCGAATCATAGTCCCAGCTTGAACTTGAACTCCAGCTTGAATCACTTCGATAATTGCTATTACTACCGCTCTTAGTATCACTAGCCATTGTTGCAAAGATAATTATTATTACCAAAACAATTATCCATATTAGACCGCTATTCTGACTGCGGTTTTTTCGATTCTTATAATTCATAGCAGCAGCACTTATACCATTATTTGTATAGTTTCGCCCCATCTGAAAACGACCGCGCTCACTGTCGAGCATCTCGCCACGACCCGTCGATAATGCCCCTATCACACGATCATCGTTCTTTCCTAATATTTGTGTATGGTACGGCTTATTCACTGAGTGCACATACTTATCAGTTTTCTTTAAGTTCTTTATTTCTGCCACTGTCTCAGTCTCATGATGGTGGCGCATATTTTGGTTAATCAAAATACCCGCCTGCTTTTTATCATCAGCAAATGTCTGATTTTTTCTGCTTTTATAATAAACAATTGCCCAAATCGGCATAATATAAATCGACCAAAAAACAGTTAATGTAAGTACTCCATTCAAATTAAATATCGCAGCCAAAATCATCACTATTACCGACACGGTAATTACCAACTTAATTACCGATCCAGCTTTAGTCTGATTCTTAATTTTCTTAAATGATCCTTTCTCTGGAAGACATGCCGCCAATTCGCCAGTCCTACCATTTATAGCAATATAATAAATTCGTTTATCATTACTATTCTCATCATTCTTGTAACTAAATAGCCAAACTGGTAAATATGCTGCTTTCCATTTGGTTCCCTTAATACCTAAATGCTCGTGCTCCCAACGAATCCCCAAGTCATATTCGCTTGCCGTCTCATTCTTTGCCCGATTCCGTGCAATATCACCAATCTGCAATGCTACAACTTCCTTCAAGTTATCAACATTTACATTACGCTTCTCGCTTGCAAAACCGCGTAAGTAATTCGCATCCCACACTACTGCATTTTCAGTATCATATGGTAAAATCGCATTAATAATATTATTCGAGTTAACATAAGTATCTTGATTTAATCTCTTAGCCGACGATTCAACCGTTAAATCGTCAACCAAAATATCAAACTCGCGCGAAATATCATAGGTTTCAACCATGTTGTCACCCTGCGCTTTAACTCGCTTCTCCCCCTGCCCATTCATATCTAAATGTCCATTCACATCCACAATCAAATATGGAAAATAAACACCCCTAATCTCTTTTTCGTCAAAGCTCTGCATAAAATCAGACGGAATTACCAACATATTATCATCGAGGCATTTCTTCGCCTTCTTTTCCGCCTCTTCTTTAGTAACTTTGAACGGCAAAACTAAATCTGGTACCGCACCATTTGAGATTTTTTCACGAATCGTAAAAATATGCTTGCACCAGTGGCAAGAAGCGTTCGTCGCTTCTTCTGTATTAATAACCACTTCAGCCCCGCAAGATGGGCAACGAAAGGTTTTCACAATATCTTCTCCAGGAATAATATCGGCCGCGCCCTCACCGCGCGTCTCTCCTTTCATCCCCTCTATGCCACCAAGCTCATTATCGCTTTTTGCTTCAAAAATAGTCCGACAATAATTACACTTCAATTCACCCTTTTTAGTGTCCAGGGACACATCGCTGGAGCCACAGTGTGGACAGCGATGCAACCCATCTTTGGACTTTTCCACCATTTGAGAAGACTATTCCGCCTTTGGCGCGTTATCTTCCGCTGGAGTTTCTGGAGCGGCTGGAGCTTCTGGAGCTGGAGCTGGTTGAGCAGCAGCAGCGCCAGCAGCGGCAGTATTCTGCTGAGTGACCGGATTAGTACCCATTGGTTGAGCTATACCAGCCATGCCTCCCATCATGCCAACACCCATACCCATGCCCATCATATTGCCGGCACCGCCGTTGTTGCCAGCAGCGTTGAAGCCTTCGGCAATTTGAGTTTGCGCATAAGCAGCACCAACACCGCCTTGCATGAGGTTGCCAGTGTTGAACTTGTTGATAAGTTCGACAGATGGTTCGTCCCAGTCGAGACCCATTGGTTGTACGTTGACGATTTGGAGACCATACTTGGTGCCCCATTGATAGTTAGCTTCGACTGCTTCATTCATACTCTTTGCGAACTCTACTGTACCGCCTTGAATATCGTCAATCGACTTACCACCCTTCGTGAATGCGGAAAGTGCAGCCGCCAAGGAGCCGATAAAGCCAGCGAAAAGACCATCTTCTACGCCACCATCACCTTCACCAAGATCGAAGACCGCACGACCTTGTCCAGAGATAACATCTACTGGAATCAAGTTCTTAATCATCAAGATTGGATCTACAACCTTCAAGGTATAAGTACCGTTACTAGTAACCGCAAGCATCGTATTGGCATAGTTTGCATCCTTGTAACGAATTGGATTCTGAGTGCCATAGTGCAAACCAAGAATATCCTTCAAGTTTACATAGAAAGCAAACTGTTGGTTACCGGGTTGGCCGCCGAATTTAAACTGGTTCCAGCTCTGACCGAAGGTCGAAGCAAAGAAACCGTCACCAGAAAACATACTCTTAGCTTCTGGATTGTTCTCAGTAGTATACGTGTATCCACCTGGATCAGAAATCACACCAGTAATACCACCGTTTTCTACTGTAATTAGACAAGTACCTTCTGGAACCAAGAACTTGCTTCCGTTGGAAATAACGTTGGCATTTTCTTCGCCATCATTATTCTCACTGCCAGCTTTAGTCACCGGAACAGCACGTGCGATCAAGGTATGATCGGTCATATTTGCTGGCGGCGCCATGTATTCAAGCCATTGATTGGCGAATGAACCACTCAAGGCCCCACCGAAAGCTTTTAGAAAACCCATAGGTAAAAAACCTCCTTATATTTTTTCTATAACCCCAGTATATCAAAAATACTTAAGCGTTGCATCGCAATCGTATCATTAATAAGCACAACTCTTGACTTTTATAAAAAAATATACTATAACTATTATATTAGCCCTCTATCCTCTTTATGGGCTCACAAAAAGGAGGTGTTCTTTTGAAGAAATACGAGTTAACAGACATAAGATCCTATTACGACGGATTCAGCCGCTGTACACTACGCCGAATCAGAGCTCTTCGCGACATTTCTCGCCATGGCGTCAAAGCTGGCGATCTCGGCGGTTGGATTCACGACGAATCATCTCTATCCCAAGATGGCGACGCCTGGGTGGGCGGTGACGCCATAGTGACCGATTATTGTAAAGTTTTCGGCAACGCACTGGTTACCGGAAACGCCCTCCTCCGCTACAGATCTCGCGTATTTGGTAACGCCAAAGTATACGAAAACGCTCAGATACATGATGAAGCCCGAATCTTCGGCGATGCCGAAGTGTTTGGCGACGCAAAAATTTGTAACGGCGCCCAGGTCTATGGAAACGCTAAAGTGTTTGGTACCGCCGTAGTTTATTCGCATGTTTCCGGCAACGCACAGTATACTGAAGGCGAGATTTATAGCAATAATTCCCGCAATCACGGCATCAAGTATGAGCTAACCGAGAAAAAAATCCTTCACTTCGGCAACACTTTCAGAATTGTTCACCGCATTAAAGCTCTTCGCGACATCCCTCGCCATGGCGTCAAGACCGGTGATCTCGGCGGTTGGATTGAATACGAATTCAATCTTCCCCAAGACGGCGACGCCTGGGTTGGTGACGGAGCTATCCTTCGCGACAATGCATTAGTTATCGGAAACGCTCTAGTCTATGGCAAAAATACCGTCATTAACGAAAACGCCATCATCTCCGGGAACGCCACTGTCACAAACGGCGCTACAATATACGGCAATGTGCATGTTTTCGGCAAAGCCACCATTTTGAGCCGCGCCACCATATATGGCTACGCTCAGGTCTATGGCAATGTCACTATTGATGGATACGTTCAGATATATGACCACGCTCATGTATATGGCAGAGCTATCATCAGTCAGCCCAACAAGAGCTACCACGCATGTAAGATTTTCGGCAATGCAAAAGTATACGGCAATGCAAAAATCTACGGAACAGTCTGGATATCGGGTAACGCCCAGGTCTATGGCCACGCCACTATTACACTAAATGGCTGGTATGCAGAATTGGACGGCGAGGTCAGAGTGTACGAAAATGCTTTCATCGGAGGGCGCACATCTTTACATGGAAAAACTCGCATCCACGGTAGAGCGCTTTTCCAGAAGGACTCGTGGACCGATATTCCTGAAGGAAACTACGCAGAGGCTCGCAATTACGCTTAAAGCTTAAATTCGTATTCACAAAAATCCCACAGATCACTCTGCGGGATTTTTCAATATCCTTCTGAAAAACTCTTCATAGCATTCTCGATAACCTTAATTATCATTACCACGAAAGAAATGAGGTAATAAAAAATGTTAAACAAGGGTTTTCCCTTTGCGCCAAAAAACGGCTCCCCCAAGCCGTCCTTTTTTACTAGAATCTCTTAGTCGCATCTTCAATTACTTTAATCGCCTCGTCAAGACCAAAGAAACCTTTCACCTGAGTTGTACCAGGCTTCTTCAAATCTTTGTAGTGGTTAAAGTGGAATTCAATCTGCTCAATCGTGCGCTTTGGCAAATCCTCAAGCGTCTTAATCGCGTCGCCATTGTTACGGTCATCGTCAACCACGGCAATAATCTTATCGTCAACTTCGCCATCATCAACAAATTTCATTACACCAAGAATACGGGCTTTTACATAAATGCCAGTCGTAAGTGGCTGCTCGGTAATTACTAGCACATCGAGCTCATCACCATCTTCATCTAGAGTCTGCGGAATAAAACCATAGTTACACGGCTTTGCGAATGCCATTGGTTCAATGCGATCAAGCATGAAGCAAGCACGTTTGCGATCCCACTCAATCTTATGATTGCTTCCTGTAGGAATCTCAATTACAACGTTAATTTCACCTTTTTTGTAATCACCAGGTTCAAGTACTTGGTTAAAATCAGCCATTTCACTCCTTTCGTTTTGGCTACCCTAAATGGGTTTCTTCTCATTATCATACCACAACCTATATGCTATAATAAGCATAAGTACCATCTAATAATTATTAGGAGAATCAAACAAATGGTAAGAATTGCCATCAACGGCTTTGGACGTATTGGTCGTAATGCGTTCAAGATTGCTTTCGACCGCAACGACGCAGAAATCGTTGCTATTAACGACCTCACCGATGCCCCAACCTTGGCGCATCTTCTCAAATACGATTCAAACTACGGCATTTATTCCAAAGAGGTTCATGCCGAAGGCGAAGATCTCGTTGTTGACGGCAAGCGCATTCGTGTTCTTTCTGAAAAAGAACCAGCCAACTTACCATGGGGCGAAATGAACGTTGATGTTGTCATTGAATCTACCGGCTTTTTTACTGATCCCGCTAAAGCTCGCGCCCACATCGACGCTGGCGCTAAAAAAGTCGTTATTTCCGCCCCCGCTAAAGGTGAAGGCGCAAAGACTATCGTCCTTGGCGTTAATGAAGATGAAGTTACCATAGATGACCAAATCATTTCAAACGCCTCTTGTACCACTAACTGCATTGCGCCAGTTATGAAGGTCCTCGAAGACAATATTGGTATCGACAAAGCTATGATGACCACCGTCCATAGCTATACCGCCAGCCAAAAGCTTCAAGACGCTCCAGCCAAAGACCTTCGCGAAGCACGCTCGGCCGCCGAAAACATCGTTCCTACCACGACCGGCGCCAGCAAAGCTGCCGCTTTAACTATCCCTTCCCTTAAAGGCAAATTCAATGGCCTTTCCGTCCGCGTTCCTACCCCGGTCGTTTCCCTCTCGGACATTACCGCCGTCACTAAACGTGACACTAGTGTCGAAGAAATCAATGAAATGTTCAAGAAAGCCGCCGCTGACCCATATTATCAAGGTATCCTCGACGCCACCGAAGAAGAACTTGTTTCAATCGACTTCCGTGGTAACTCTCATTCATCTATCGTCGATCTCAAACTCACTGATGTCATCGGCGGTAATCTCATCAAGGTTGTCGCCTGGTATGACAACGAATGGGGCTACAGTAACCGCCTCGTCGAACTAACCGTCGACCTTGGCAAAATGGGGCAAAACTAATATGCAAATTTTCCTCGGCGCCGATCATCGCGGTTTCGAATTAAAAAACCGCATCGCAGAGTGGCTTCAAGATCAATATATTCCCTTCACGGATTTTGGCGCTGCCACCTACGACGCCGAGGATGATTATAATGACTGCGCCAAAGCAGTCGCTCACGCTATTCTCAGCAATCGCGAACCAGACACTTTTGGTATCCTAGTTTGCAACTCTGCTCAAGGCGTATCGATGCAAGCAAATCGTTTTAAAGGTATCCGCGCAGCCATCTGTCATAATCCAAACGAATGCATCGAAACACGTGGACACAACGACGCCAATATTCTTTGCCTCGCATCCGATCAACACACAAACGACTATGCTGAAATAATCAATGCTTTCATACACAGCTCGCCACTCCCTGACCAAAAATACCAACGCCGAAAACAAAAACTAGACGAGGATTAATATGGCAATTACTACTATTATCCCAACCATTACCGAAACAACGCCTACCGAGTACAAAGCAAGAGTAGAGATGCTCTACCCGTTCTCTAAACGTGTACATATCGATATATCAGACGGTACGCTTACTCCAAACACCACCATCGACGAGACCGCCGTCTGGTGGCCAAAAGGTTGGACCGTAGATATCCATATGATGGTCGCCGAGCCATCCAAGCATCTTGACAATATCCTTAAACTACACCCTAATTTAGTTATTTTTCATGCCGAAGCTCGCGACGACCTTCTACCAATCTTTGATAAGCTCAAACAAAATGGTATTAAAGTCGGCGTCGCAATTATTAAAAATGTTTACCCTGGTAGTATTAAGGCTATTCTAAACGCAGCAGATTATGCACTTATTTTCTCTGGTACTCTTGGAAAACAAGGTGGTACTGCCGACCTACTGCTCGGCGAAAAAGTCGCTCTTATTCAAGATATTCATCAAAATATTGAGATCGGCTGGGATGGCGGCGCAAACCTCGACAATGTCCGCCAAATCGCTCATATTGGCGTCACTGCTATTAATGTCGGTAGTGCTATTACTAACGCCCAAATCCCCGCCAAAGCATTTGAAGAACTAAATGAAGAAATCGAGAAGGAGGACCCTATTTAATGGCACGCATCGTAAGCGTAGGCGCAGCTCTTCAGGATGTTTATCTTATTGATCACGACGATTTCGGCACAAATAAACGCGGATATTTTAATCAAATCGAATTAGGCGCCAAAATCGATATCGACAAGGTAAAATTCAGCACTGGCGGCGGAGCAACCAATGCAGCTACTACCTTTGCTCGTTATGGTCATGAATCCATATTCCTCGGCAGTATCGCAGACGACCCCGCCGGTGCGGCTATTGTCGCTTCTCTCGACGAGGAAGGTATCGATAGTAGCTATGTTACATACTTACCAAATACACATACAGGTTATTCCGTTGTGCTCTTAGCCCCCAACGGCGAACGTACCATCCTAACTTGCCGCGGCGCATCGGCTAAATTTGACGCCATCAACCCCGATGATCTCGACACTATTCATCCTGACTGGATCTATGTTACAACCTTTCGCGGCAATATGAATGCGCTCGACCGTCTCTTTACGAAAGCTCATTTAATTGGTGCCAAAATCATGTTTAATCCCGGCAATCTCGAACTCGACAATAGCCGCAAACTACTCGGCCTCCTCTCCGATGTTAACGTTCTCATTCTCAATAAGAACGAAGCTAAAAAAATTGTACAAGGATCTATCTTCTCTGAAATATTTGCCCGCGTCAAAAACTACGTCCCCACCGCTATTGTTACTGACGGTAATCAAGGTGCGTTTGCTAGCGACGGCAACGAAACATTCCGCATTGGCCTCTATGAAGATGTAAAAGTGAAAGACTCTACTGGCGCCGGAGATTCATTCGGATCTGGTTTTCTTGCCGCTTATGCTGACGGTCGCAGCTTCAAGGATTCTCTCATCTATGCCTCCGCTAATTCTACTTCGGTCGTCCAAAAAATCGGCAGTAAATCCGGTATTATCCATAAGCACACCAGACTACATGACATGCCTATTCAGGAGATTCGATAATGGATCAAAATATTACCAAATGGCTCGAAGATATCGCAGAGGGTAAGCTCAACGAAGAAGACGTCGATCGTTCTCTTCGCTACGCCAAAGACCTCGAGCAGGGCCTCGCCAAAATTCGTACTTTTTCTCAAGGCGTTGCTATTTTCGGCTCCGCCCGCCTAGCGCAAAATAGTAAATGGTGCAAACTCGCGCGCAAACTCGGTTTTCTACTTGCCCAAAACGGCCACCCCGTCATTACTGGTGGCGGACCATCAATTATGGAAGCCGCCAACCGCGGTGCCTACGAAGCTGGCGGCCGCAGTATTGGTCTCAATATTCAACTACCGCACGAACAGCATATCAACCCATACGTCACCGACCAAATGGAATTTCGCTACTTTTTCGCCCGCAAAGTCATGCTCACTATGAGTTCAAAAGTCTACGTCTTCTTCCCTGGCGGCTTCGGAACACTGGATGAATTCTCCGAAATCCTCTGCCTTATGCAAGAAAATAAGATGCCCAAAATGCCAATGTTCATCATCGGAAAAGCATACTGGAAACCAATCGACCGTTGGTTTGAAACAAAAATGCAAAAATCATACAAAACCATTAATCCGCCCGACCGCAAAATCTATAAAATTACCGATAACATCGAAGATGTCGTTAAAGCCGCCAACAAAATTGGCCATCGTAGCATTTATGATAATATCTACAACAGCAGACCAGCCAAAGATCGCGTAATCTAAAATAACCCCGCAAGGGGTTATTTTTTAATCACCACAACACATGTAAAATAGTTCACTTCACTACAACCCCTTCTTTACCAAAGATTTCAACTAACTCGCCTATTAATGTATCTTGCGGCTCGCAGCGAAACGGCATCCGCATTGCTTTTTTCTCTTCACCGATAACTAATATTACTTCCGAAAGGCCCGGATATATCGAACAACTTTGTTTCAGACTAATCAAAGCGTCCTTGTTTGACGGGTCCATTACGCGAACAAATATTTTCTTCGGCTTGAGTGGCCTCGCGTCGACATCACTTTGAGATGTCTTAAAATGCACTTTCGGTTGCCCCATCGAACCACTTCTGCTGCCATTATGTTCACTGTTTACATTTGTCGCCGCCACTTTTCCATGCGTTTTCCTTGATACACCTTTAGTTGGCGTCTTCAACTTTGCACCAGTCGACTGATAACTCTCTAGCTCCTCGTCGGTAATAATATCCACCGACTCTGCATTTATCTTCGCTTCGTCTGTTTTATTGCCATCGCGATCTGAAGCATTAACGCGACCTGTAACTTTTACTACCGCATCTTGAACCAACTTTGCGCCCACCTCTTCATAGGTCTTCGGAAATACAATCACCTCAATTTCCGTCATTTTATCTTCAATCTTCACGAAAGCCATCTTTGAGCCGCTCTTCGTCACTAACGACCGCACATTCGTAATAATCCCACCTACAATCACCTCTGCACCATCGAGATTCGGCTTAATCTCATTAATTGGCATCGTTTGTTCTTCAAAATAAGTATCGTATTTATCTAGCGGATGCGAAGAAATATAAAGCCCCATCAAATCACGCTCCCACATCAGTTGCTCTTTTTCCGAATATTTCGTTGGCGCAGGTTGAATTTCAACTTCTGGAACTTCCGCCGCCGCACCCATCGCACCAAACAAATCAGTCTGACCATTAGCCGCATCTTTTTGCATTTTATTCCCGTATGCCTGAATCTTTTCCAAGTTAAACAACAAGTCCGAACGCTCTGCGAAGCTATCAAAGCCTCCCGTCTTAATTACTGACTCCCAACTCTTTTTGTTAAACTTCTGACCCGACACGCGTTTTGCAAAATCGCAAACCGATTTAAACTTACCGTTTTTGTCGCGCTCTTCAATCACTTCTTCGGCTAGTGCTTTACCCATACCCTTAATCGCCGCTAAGCCAAAACGAATCGTTTTCGTCTTTCCCACGGTTGCAAAATCCGCATATGACTCATTAACATCTGGGCCAAGCACCTGAATCCCCATACGCTTGCATTCAGTCATCTCAATCGCTAAGCGATCTGTCCAGCGCATATCTGCCGTCATTAGTGCTGCCATAAAAGCTTCTGGATAATAAGCTTTTAAGTAAGCCGTCCAATAAGCCACTAACGCATAGCATGCTGCATGACTTTTATTAAAACAGTAGTTCGCAAAGTCAAGTAATTGGCTCCAAAATGTCTCCGCAATCTCCTCCGTTGCGCCACCTACCTTCACCGCCCCTTCAACAAACAGCGGCTTCATCTTATTCATCAAGTCGACTTTTTTCTTACCTACCGCTTTACGCAAAGTATCCGCTTGACCACCCGTAAAACCACACCATTCCTTCGACGCCTGCATGAATTGCTCCTGATAAATTAAAATACCATAAGTATTTTTCAATGAGTTCTCAAGACCTGGATGCAAATACGTAATCGGCTCTTCACCATGTTTACGCTTAATAAAGCTCTCAATAAACTGCATTGGCCCCGGACGATACAGGGCGTTCATTGCGATTAAATCATCAAACGCCGTCGGTTGCAATTCGCGCAAATATCGTTTCATACCCGCCGATTCAAACTGGAACACACCTGTCGTATCACCTCTACGAAACAGCTCATATACATTATCATCATCCAACGGTATTTTATTCATATCAATCACTTTGCCGTGAACTTTCTTAATGATACGGAGAGCCTGCTGAATTACTGACAAGTTCGACAAACCCAAGAAGTCCATCTTTAGAAGACCGAGTTCCTCTACTTGCGGACCAGGATACTGCGTTGCGAGTGGGCCCTTCGCCGAAACTTCAAGCGGCATAAATTTCACCAAGTCATCCGGCGCAATCACCACACCGCAAGCATGCACGCCATGTGAACGAATCGTCCCTTCTAGTCGCATCGCCAGATCAATCACCTCTTTCGCCGTCGGGTTCGTTTCATATTCATGTTTTAAATCCGGCTCATTTATAATTGCATCCTTCAACTTCACATGGTGGCCCATTACCGGATCCGGTACCAGCTTTGCAATCCTATCCGCCTCCGCAAACGGCACATCAAGCACACGCGCCACATCGCGCACCGCGTTCTTCGCCATCATTTTACCAAAGGTACAAATATTACTCACACGGCCTTTACCATATTTTTGCGTACAATACTCTATTACCTCATCGCGACGGTTATCCTGAATATCCGTATCAATATCTGGCATCGAAATACGATCCGGATTCAAGAAACGCTCAAAGAGCAAATCGTATTCTAGCGGATTCAAATCGGTAATATGAATCGCATATGCCAGTAGTGAGCCTGCCGCCGAGCCGCGACCCGGACCATAAATAATGCCCTGATTCTTCCCCCAGTTAATAAAGTCCTGCACAATCAAAAAGTAGCCGTTATAGCCCATCTTATCTACAGTGGCTAGCTCATAATCGATGCGGTCCAAAATCTCTTTCGATAATACGGGACGAATCTCTTCAACCGTTTTCGTTTGCGCCTCTTCCTTCGTCATATAGCCAAAGCGCTCCGCTAGACCCCGAAAAACCATATTGTCCAAATATTGCTTTTCCGTTTCGCCAGTATCAATTGGAAACTTTGGAATCAAAATCCTACCTAATTCAATTTTTGTCGTGCATCTATCCGCAATCCGCCTCGTGTTTCGTACCGCCTCTGGGCAAGTTTTACTCCAGCGCTTAATGATTTCGTCTGGCGGAATCACATTCAGCTGGAAATCCTTCAAAGACATGCGATTCTCATCCGTAATACGACTTCCCGTACCAACGCAAAGTAACACTTCGTGCGCATCCTGATCTTCGTGCTTCAAATAGTGCCCGTCACAGGTTACGACCAATGGCAAACCAGTCTCTTTCGAAATCTCCATCAATTTATTGTTGATTTTTGTCTGCTCCGACCAATGTGTCGGCGAATCAGGATGCCCATGATCCTGCATTTCTAGATAAAACCTATCCTTAAACACCTCTGAGTACCATTTCACAAGTTCCATTGTGCGCTTTTCGTCATCGTTACGAATTGCCATCGATATTTCCGAACCAGCACAGCCCGAACAGCAAATAATACCTTCGTTATATTCTTCCATCACACGATGATCAATGCGTGGCTTGTAATACTTCCCCTCTGTCTCCGCAATCGTCATTAATCTACAAAGATTCTCAAAACCTTTATCGTTCATCGCAAGAAGAGTAATATGAAACCGCTCTTTGTCATATGCTGGATCCCGATCTTCTAGCCGCCGCGCCGCCACATAAGCCTCCAAACCAAGAATTGGCTTAATTCCCGCATCCGAAGCGGTCTTATAGAGGTCAATCAAACCAGACATCGTGCCATGGTCAGTCACCGCCACCGCCTCCATACCAGAAGATTTCACAAAATCTATCAACTCATCTACCTTCGTCAAACCATCAAGAAGTGAATAGTGAGTGTGATTATGCAAATGCACAAAATCACTCGGTTTAAGTTGTTCCTCCGTAGCCATATATCCATTCTAACACGAAACCAGCTTCTTCTGGTCCCATCTTGACAAAGCATAAGTTTTTTGGTATAATGCAACTAATGGGCATGCGCGGCGCGGCGCAAATGTGCACAAGAAATAGAAAAAATAAACAAGGAGAAAAAACATGGGCGAAACATTCAAGCCTAGTGCCGAACAACAGGAAGAGCCAAAAATGGTCCCAATTCAAGAAGTTCCATTTCGTAAAGCCACAAAAGAGGCTCTGATGAACTGGCCTCCAATAACAACCGAAGCAGAAGCACTAGAAATTATTAAGACCCAAACTAATACCGAGCTCGAAAATGCCCGATACGCTACCGAATCCATGAAATCTAGCTTAAAAGGAATAATAAAGTGTCTCCAAGAACGGAACATTGACACTAGCGATATTAACCCAGACGAGCTTCACGCCGATGTCTTTGGCCCCGAAGAGCCAACCGCAGAGGTCTCCCAAACCGGAGCACTCGTCGCCTTGGGTGAAAAGATTAACAGCCTCGAAACCCCTGAAGCCCTCATCGTAGATACCTTATCTACTATTCATGATGATTGGTCTCGTGGCAATGCCAGAAAGTTCTTCCAACGCAAAAAGAAGTATCAGCATATGCCTCTCGAGCTAATTGGCTGGAAAGAAGCAAAAGCTGACCTTCTCTTCTTGAATCCTATCCTAGAAGGCGCCGGCGTAGAAATAAACGAAGACCAAATTCAATTCAGTTATTACGAACGCGTAGCGGATTTTCAAGAGAAACGCGGAATATCTACTAAAGAAGGTTTAATTTCCGCAATCCAACAGGCAGAAGCTTTCTATCCAGCACTCGAGGGCCAGACAGAAATCACCGATTTCATGAAAACTCCAGAAGGCGCCGCAACTGTTGCAAGTCAAATCATAGAAAAAGGCATCGGAGCCGATGCCGATTATCGAGCATACCTCGACACAAAAGCCGAACAGACTACCAGCGAAGCTGAAGCCTAATTAATCTCACAACCAAAATGCCCCCACCAAGGGGGCATTTTTTGTCCAGTTTTATCGTCATCACTCTCGCTTGTCACTTCTTGCCAATTCGTTTTTTCACTGCTTCCAAAAGACCTACCCCCATCTTGCGAAAACTCCTCGATTTAATACCTTCTCCCTCATTAGCCAGTTCACCATTCCGACGCAATCCGACATAATAATATGTCCCACTCACATCGACATACTTATCCTTTGTATCATATTCCACAACATACCCATGTTCATTTATGAGCTTTTGCCATTTATCCGTCATTAGCTCAAAGGATGTCCCCACCCTAGCCTCCATTTCTATGAAATCGACATCATTCCCCTCAGCTCGACGAAGAAACTCTTCAAAAGCGCTTTTGCCAATCCCTTTATGCTGCCATTCGTTCAAAATAACTATATCTTCTATATAGACAACCTTTTTACCATACTCCACGTCAAAATGTTCAGGTTCCTCTTGCTCTCCAGCCAATAAATACCCCACAGCTTCTTTCCCATTCTCATCTTGAGCATTTATCATAAAACTATAGGCCAGATAGCTAGGATCACTAATCATATCCTCAAGATCGTCTTTTTCCAAACTAGGATCAGGGTACACTTTTTCCTCAATATCCATAATAGTATCTATATCATCACTACTTACCTTCGAAAACTGCCCATTCATATGAGGACTTCTCTCATCCTCTGGCGCAGACTTGGCAATTTCATAAACTTTTCGCATTCGTTATCTCTCCATTCTTCAAAATAAAGTTTTCCATGTTTCTATCTCTAAATTGCCCATTAAAAGATTATCTCTATCCCATCCACTTCCCTCTCACCACTAGTCCGTTCACCTCCACCAAACTCAATGTAATGATCGCCGAAACCGGATTCGGGAACAAATACCGTTTCTTTTTCTCTAGTAATTACCTCCACTTCATCGGGAATACCAACCATCTCCCTTAATCTCCCCTCATCTAATGATACACCACAACTACTAGCGCTCTGGCGTGTTGCAAATATTGATATTTTCACTTCCGGATATCTTGCTTTTAAATCTTTCGCCTTTTTCATCATCGTGGCTACATGGTTATAATAAACATCACTGGATATACCTCCATACACTTTATCCATTACAAAAGACATACGTTTATCATTGCCCTTGCCAACTGGCGTGAAAAATACTATCTCGTCCGCGCTGCTACCTTTAGCGCTAATATTACCTTTGGAATAAAGATAAAACTTATACCCTTCAACAAAAGATAAATTAGTATCATTATTCATGCCGCCATTTTTGCAAGCTAAGCACGCTCTCATATTCTCAATGATTGTTGGCATATGATGACTACAGATGGTCGTAATTGTCGGCTGACTTCCGCCCACCTCATCGCCAATAATATCCTTTATCTCCTTTATTTTCTCTATCAGCTTCGTCCTACCCGCAGAAGCCGAATTGTCATTCGTAATCCTTATACTCTCGAAACCTTTTACTATGCTCTCATAACTCGAGGTTAACTTCGTAAACTTATCTCTAATTTCATCGTAATAATTCCGTAATTTAGCTTGTTTTTCTCTTCGTTCCTCATCACTACCAGACAAACGCCCATCAGCCTTCGCTATCACACTATCTAAATATTCAATGTCTGCACTGATAGCCTGAACGCCAGACCCCGTAGTAAACTCTTCGCCCAACTCTGCAAATATATTTGCTATCTCCATATCAGGTATTAATAATCTTTGCATATCCCGAAGCAGTTCCTCAACACCATTCTCCTGTATTTTTTCATAAGCACTAAAGACTGCACTCAACTCATTAAGCCCGCTCTGGAAATAAGTTTCCACATTCTCCTTCGTAAGCTCAACCTTATTATTAATTAAGGCAGTTTCCATTTCTCTCTTGACTACTTGCTCATCTTCCGTAAAATCAACTTCCCTGCCGTCAAGCCATCTATGCATCTTCCTCGCTGTGGATCTAATCATATCCGGCTTATATTTATCTAGTAGCCTAATCCTAACTCTATCTTCTTTTCCGTCATACAAGTCTGGATCAACTAATGCTTTAATGTTTTCACAAATATTCCGCAACTTCTCATCAGTCGTCAAAATGCTGCCCGGCCTTATCTCTGATGTTTCATATTGTAAGTCACGCTTAAAGTCGGCCAACCTACTTCCACTCCCATCGTCATTTAGGCCCAGATTCGCCACAGTTACAGGATTATTTTCCCTGCTCTTTTCTAGTGCGCTCGCCACACTGTATGCCGCATCTTGCATCATATACTTTTCTGGCGACACCTCGTCCCCACCTCTTAAGGCCTCCCACGCAGATCTACCGTCTTTAATATCGAGCTGTGTAGCTAACATATAGCCCAGATAATTCTGTTTTTCAGAATTCACACCTTTGAGGTTACTTAAATATAATGTCGCATCTTCTATAGCGCGCACCATTTCATCATTAAACTCTTCCGGTATCGCCTCCTTCTTGAGTCTAAATTTAACACCAAATAGACCAATTATTTCCCCCATGATTTTCCCTTTCACCTCACGCAAGGCCCGACCGCTACGAGCCTCATACTCCGCCTCAGTCTCTCCTTTCCTTCGCCCATCAAATGTGAATGGAGTTAATGCTTCCCTTAAGTCATCGATTAATTTCCTTTTATCTACATTCCTATAGCGACCCGTTACTATACCAGAACCTAAACCGCTCCCATCATAATCGTACTCTTTCAAAAGAGACAGCTTAGCGCGATAAAGTGGATAGATTTGTTTTGCAAAACGCTCAAAGTCCCCTTTCTCTTTTATTCTCTCGAAATCATCAAGAAAGATTTTGAAAATGTCCCTATCCGCCCTCATCATTTCTGCAGATATTGAATAAAAGTTAGCTCTTTCCTGGTCATCCCATTTCTTCATCCTCTTCTCTACCGCCCTCACTCCATCAATCAACTCCTTATCAGCCATCTTGCCAAGCTCGCCACAATAGTCTAGAAATGCTTCAATCTGCACTAATGGACCAGCTCCTCCTTTCTGATGTACATACTCCGAAAAACATCTTAGAGAAAATGGAAACTCATTGTTTTTGTCGCCACCTTTTAAGTATCTAGAGTAATCCTCTCTGAGCATCTCAAGTACAAGATTTTTATTTTCTACTTTTTCCTCCGAAAAAGCATTCCTGACTTTTTCATCATCTTCTTTTGCGCCGCGCCAGTCATTTGCATCCATCTTAACGAATCTCGCAAAAGCCGCAAGTGCATTATTTCTGTTTATCTCCGTCTCGCCATCGCCAAATATCAAATCCGTTGACGATGCCCCTCTAAATAGATTATCGATTTTTTTAGGCGGTTTAGCATCGAATATCTCCAGGAAACGCTTACGCCCTAATCGCTCAATATCCACTCCAGAACAAAGGTAATGATAAATAATTCCCGGCTTCGCCCCTACATCGTCAAAACATTCATCTATCTCCCGAATTGTCATATTATTAAGAGAGTCTTTTTCCGCCACCGCCCCATTAAAATAAAGCCTCAAAAATGAACGCATAGGAGCGTAATCCTCAAACAAGCCCTCTAAATCTTGTCCGTTCATTACCCTCAAAAGAGCATCAATATTAACGCTTGAGTCAAAAAACTTAGCTTTTGTTATTTTTCGGAACTCCTCCTCACTGATACCTAAGCTCTCCCTAGTGTCCTCCTGTAAGAGATCAAAGAAATCATCCGTCAAAACGCCGATCGCCCTATCAGTCGCCTTGTCATCGGCATAGTATAATTCAATATCATCTATTTTTATACGACTGCCCACTTTAGAACGTGATTGCCAGCCATCGAATACTCCAATAAAATTCAAATAATCATCAAGACCATCCACCTCTCCTAGCGCCTCGTGTATAATCCTTTTATTTACATCCGCAAAATTATACAACGGTATAGATTGTGACATAGTACGTATAAATTGAATAAAATCCTTATCGTTTAGACCAATTCTCATTCTATATTCATCAGATGCCAGGTCACTAAAACTAATACCTCTGCTACAAAAAAGTTGCCGCAAGTGCTCTGAACAAAAATCCAGCGTTAGCCCATTTTCATCGAAGCATTTCATAATTTCACCAGACTGCAATTCAAGGGGCCAGTCCGTCTTTCTTAATAGCTCTATATACGCTACCTCTTGCGGCTTCAGTTCAACAGCCTCGTTCAATTCATTTAAATCACACCATGCCAACGAATCGAGATTGTTGCCGTTACGATAATACTTACGTAGGGCCTGAATCCTAGTCTCCTTATCTAATACGCATATTCTAGCTAGACGATCGTAAGTAAGCTCAATCGCATCAACATCTCGGCATGCCCCATTTTCATCAAGGCTAATCTCTGCCCCCCAAAAACCACCATGAGGTTCTAGGTTAAAGAATATTCCCAAACGTTCCTTCTCTGAAAATGATCCATCGTGTATTTTTCGAAATATCTCACACTGCAACAAATATGGGTTTTCTTCGAGAATATTACTTTTGGCAATCCTATCAACAACCGAGCGATCCCGCACTAATAACGCCTGCAAAGCCGTAACTCCTCGCCCGTGATCTTCTCCCATCCTTTGCGCCTCCATAACCATTTTTCTGAGACACTCATCGTCATCAAGCAATCTGCTTGACCATTCGGATGAAATTAAATTATCCCTATTATTACCATAATTATCATAATTAAGACTTCTTAAACTTCTTATGAAGCAATCCTTAACGGCTGGCTCATTAAAATCATAGTCCTCAAAAACGGAAAGCTTTCCATCTACAATCTTCTGCCGAAACTTTAATATCGTTTCCGCACCTTTTTCCTGGCAAAGCTTTTGCCAATATTCTGCCCCTTCATTGTTAAATTCTATGAGCTTACCGTCAGCAATCGCCGCATCGATCATGCCGACAATCATATAATCATCATTACATAAGTAATGTCTGTCACAATCAGTTAAACTCTCATATAAACTAAGCAATTCGCCATCATCTACCAAACCGCTCCTCGAAACAACATCATAAAAATCCCGACCGCGCTTCTTCATCCTTATCTGCTCTAAGCTGTAGTCATTATCGTCAAATTGCGACGACGCTGCATCGCCACCAATTAAATCAAAAATTCTATAACCGCGCTCCTTTATTCGTCTCAATGTATCTAATTGCTCATTCGATAAACGCCCACTTGATAACATTACCCCATCCATGAAATCGTGTGCAAAGCTCTTCATTTCATTTTTATCAACGACAAATGGCTCTTCTTTCTTATGTTCCAAAATATCATCCAAAGATATTTTGACACCAAAACCATCGCAGATAGAGCTTAATAGTCCAGTCTCCACCAACTTCTTATCTTCATACAGCGAAAGCATAACCTCCTTGAGTGTCGTCTCGTCATAGCTACTCTTAATCTTATCAAATTCATCAATAACATCCGGCCCGACATCCTCGCCACTCTCTTGGGCAATTAATACCTTATGCATAAATGAGTGCATCTGTTCCGATACTTTCTGTACAATTTCTCCATCTAGAGCCTCTCCCCTCCTAGTGGCCTTTTCCGCCACATTAATTACTGTTTCACCTAGCTGCTCAGCCTCGCCCTCGTTTATTTCTATTTTTTCCTCACCCCCCCATTCCATATCGGTCGGTTTAGAGTCCATCATCACACCTCCTTTTTAGAACAAACGCAAATACATCGTGGTTCGGATATTTATTACCCCTTACACTTTTAGACGCACTTCTCATCTCCCGTCCCTTCATTTAATCTCGTTTTTTAAATAGTAAAACCTCTCCACATTCCCAAACCGCCCCGCTAAATCATTATCACGCTTCCCCTTAACAATAAAGCCATTCTCCTTCAACCAATATTCAAAGTCCGCAATAATTGCTCTCCGAATCCTATTATTCTTCACTACACCATCCTTCAGCTGACCATTATGTGCTTCAAATTGTGGTTTTAGCATCACTAAATACTCAGTATGTTCATCCGCTAACTCCTTCGAAGCATAACTCAATACTTTCCTCAAACTCACAAAACTCACATCCGCCAATATCACATCCGGCGGCATACAATGAAAATCAAAAATATCCATCTTCTCATACAGCTCAATTCGCTCGTCAAAACGTAATGGCGCTTTCATTTGATTAGTTCCTTTTTCTACCGCAATTACATGCGCCGCGCCATTTCTCAAAGCGCACTCCGTAAAACCACCCGTCGAAGAGCCAATATCCAACACAACCTTACCACGCAAATCAACTTTCAGTGCCTTTATTGCATCACTCAGCTTATATTCCGCTCTACCTACTACATTCATCTATTTCATTATAACAAGAAGCGGCTTAGTCGATTTCTTAATTTCTACTACCAAGACATCTGAAATCATCTTATACTCACCCTCCGCCTGAAACATCATTTTTGACGGTTTTTTAAAGACTAATTTATCATAATCACTCTCCGTCCCAGGAACTTGTTTCAAAATACTACGCATCATAAATAGTATTAATCGCCAAAATTTCGTCAATGTACCAGTGGTACTCAAAAATTCATCTTTTTGCAAGAAGTACTTTCCGCCTTTCATCATTCTTGCAGCCGTTTTCCCATTTAGTGCTAGATAATCAGAGGCACCCCTACTTGACACATATTCATCCGACGAATTACCTAAATTAAACTCTGGCATAAAATGACGCCGTTTTCGTTCTTTAAACCACCAGCTCGCCAGTACTCGAACACTATAAAGAATGCTCTTTTTTCCTTTTCGTAAAGACTTACGCGTTTTCGGATGGTCAAATACTTCACACGCCTCCGCAAACATCCCAATCGTAAAATAGCAAATAGCATAGCGCCAATGTCTACCATTAATCTTGCACTCTAACGGCCATATTTCGACCGCTTTATTATTCAAAATATCTTCAATCGTAGGCTTACCAAAAGTTCTCGCCGTATCATTAAAATTCCCATAGCCGAACACCCCCAACTTTATACCCCTACAATCAGCCTGCATAATACCATTTACGGCTATATTAGCTGTACCATCACCGCCTGCCGCAATTACTAAATCGTCATCTTGCAATAACTTCGCCAACCGGCTCGCATTATCATCCACGTCAGTATCGGCTACCTCATACTTACCGATCATCCAGCCCTTTAGACCACGTAACTTATCGATAACATCTTTTTTTACCTGCAAAAAATGTGAGCTACGCGGATTATATATTAATATTAATCTCCTCATTCTTTACGTTTCTCCAATAGCTTATCTAATTCATCCAACTTATCATAGAACAATAACACTTCTTCTCGCTTCTTTCCTATCAAATCCTCAAGCTTTATCTTCGTATATTTCATTCCCAACTTCTCGCCCTCTTCAAGTAACGCTTTGTGTTCTTTCTCGAAATCTTTATCCTTTATGTTCAGCTTTTTTACTCTTGAGCGATAATTGCCAATATCTTTTGCAAGATTTACGAGATACTCATTCTCCGACCTACTTAACTGTTCCAAATCTTGATCATCCAATTCGCCGTCATACATTACTGATATATCTTTCTCGACCAGATACAACGCGCGTAAGTCTATATACGAAAGAGCCGCTTCTTCTGAGATCTTTTTTATTTCTCCATCATCTGTCACGTCCTTCAATTTTTGTAAAATATTCTGCACCTCGCTACTATCCGGAATTGCCCTTTCAAAATTCTCAATCGCCAACTTTTCTTCATTACTTAATTCTATCGACTTCACTTCTGTTCGCAAAAATTTTTCCACCGCTTCTCGGCCAGAGCTTGTTTTTTGCACCCACTCCTGCGCGACCACATATTCTTCGTGCCGTTTCGCCTCATCCCATGCTCGCCCACCCAATACTAGACCGACACATATCCCACTAACTGCAATGACACCCAACGCAATATAAATACTAATTATTAATTTTTTCCGCATTAATACCCCCTCGTCACCCATAGTTCACTATCCAAAGGCCAAGAACTCGCTATACACCCCCTAAGCCCCGTTGATTGCTGCAACATCACCGGCGCCACACCACCCGCACCACAGGTCGTAACGTGGTCATGACCAAGGTAGTGACCAACTTCATGATTAACTACTAGTTGTCTATAGCTTTTTAAACTCAAACCTTTTGAATTGTAGCTATCCGTCGCCTTGCGCCATCGTTCATCATTTATAAATACTAGCGGAAAATACGTGCAACTTAATTCCGCCGAACAGCCATTATACTTACCAATCTCCGCTCCCGATGCTAAAACAACATGCATCTTACCACCCCTCGGCACTTTTATAAATTTTACTCCCGCTCTTTTCCACCCCCTCGCATCTGTTAAAATACTCTCAACCAAAGATGAAAATTCGTCAACATCAGCTTTAATACTACCTTTTGTAGAGATATCAAAAGTAATATTATATTTAATCTTATTCTCATCTACGCTAGCAATTTGCGACTGGTATTTTATCAAGCTTTCACTCAAAGCAATATTTTGATTCATTACCTCATGGGCAATCATCAAAGAAATTATATTTTCAACCATACGCCCCCTATTTTATAAAACTATTTAACCTTTGTCTCTCCAGCTTCACAAGGAATAACCCCCTTGATAGCCTCTTTCTCCTCTTCGGTCGAATCCTCGCAAGAATCTTTTTTCGAAGCATCAAAACCACCTAATTTCCATTTCCCGTCAGCTATCTTCTCATATAATACCGCTCTTTTTGTACCGCTCTCGCGATGAACCCCCAAACTCACGACTTTATAAACTCCGTTACGAATTATAAAGTTAATATTAGAATCGGCCAAATCTAACTTATAATTCGCATTAAATTTTCCCATCAATAGAGTATTTATTTCATCTAAATCTCCGCCATTCAGAATCTCCGTCGAAGATATTCTAGAAATCACCCCAGTTAAATCATTTACGCCTACTTTTGAATAAATACTATTCAACTCGTTCTGAGCCGATTCAAGTTCACGCTTTGTCTTAGCAATTTCTTTGTCATTATTTACCACTATTATTAAAGCGACTATCAAACATACTAACAAGCCAGCAACCAACACGCCGAGCAAAACCGCTCCACGCTGCCAAATATAATCAACCGTCTTACGTCCGCTCGTAGCATTATTTACACTTACAGCATCTGCCATATTTACCGACGCGACACCCGTCGCCTGTTGTTGCACTTGCGAACCTGTCATATTGCCTTGCTGAATAAAATTTTGTTGCGGATCCATCTCTCTCCTCACCAGAAATACTTATGCTTATATAATAACATAATTTTTTAAAAGTCGAAAAATAACACTATTCGTTAGAGAATTATTTCAATGCCCTCCACCTTTCTCTCGCCACTCGTATAAGCATCACCACCACCAATCTCAATATAATGATCTTCAAAGCTAGACTCCGGAATATCCACCGTCCTTGTTCCATACTCAATTGTTGCTCCTTCTATTTCGTGCAACTGTTTAAATAATTTCTTCGAATCTATCGGCACGCTGCAACTCGAAGCACTACTCGACGTTACAAATATAGATATTGGCACTTCTGGATATTTTGCCTTAAGAGCCTTTGCTTTTTTCGTAAGCGCACCTATATGTCCCATCAATACATCGCTATTCTTAGTGCCATATATTTGGTCCATTACGAAACTCATTCTTACCTCACCGTCGGTAATTGTCGGTACAAAATATACAACTTCGTCCGCTATACTCCCCCGTTCTCTCACGCTAGTTTGAGAATATACATAAAATTTATAACACTCACCAAACGTCAAATTCGTGTCATTGTTAATACCCTTTATCCTACAACTCAAACAAGCACGTATATTTTCGACTATAATGTCTAAACTATTTGTACAAGTTGACACAATTATTGAGTTACCCCTTACATCTTTACTGTTGATTATCTCTTGTATTCCTTTTATCTTTTCGGCCATCACGCTATTAACATTTTCATCATCGTCTCGACTATGAATATTTTCAAAACTTTTAGCAATATCACTATATATTATGTCTAATTCTGCCATTCTTTGTTTAATTTGGTCTAGATAGTTCCGTATCAAACTAAGCTTTCTTCGTTTTTCATCTTCGCTCCCCCTAAATAAATTATTTCTTTCACCTTTTGTGGCAAGACTCTCCAAAAACTCCAAATCGGCACTAAGTGCTATTACTCCCGATTCTAGCCTAAACTCCTCACCAAGTTCTCCAAATATTTGGACAATTTCTCCCTGAGGTATTAATAAATCCTGTAATTCCGCCACTTTATTCGTAACATTTTTCTCACGAATCAATGATAGCGTTTTAGCAATCGGGCCAAGCTTCTTAAATCCTTGCTGCAGATATTTTTGAATATTGTCTGGCGTTATAGCTATTTCTGCATCCTCTAATAACTTAATTAAATCATCCGCTAATACCTTCTCCTCCTCACTAAAAGAAGGTTCCACTTTCTTCGCTTCATGCCTCCATAAAGCCGTCGCCACTTTACTAATCATTTTTGGTGAATATTGGTTTATTATTCTAACTTTTGCTTTATCTATTGGATCTGTATATAGATCTGGATCAGCTAACTCCTCAATATTACCTTTTAGGTTTTGCAATTTTGCATCTATCGTCGAAAAGCTTCCAATTCGAATTTCCGAAACCTCATCCTGCAAAGAACTTCTAAATTCCTTTAATCTTCTACGATCATTAATTCTTAAATTCTCTTCCGTAATTGGGGTCGCAGAATCACTACGTTTAACCATAAGACTCACGCCTGGCGCTGTTTCTAGCGTTAAATAATCATACGGATCACACTCCTCGCCTCTCCTAAAGGCATCCCACGCCGTAGTGCCATCCTCACGTTTTGTCAGCAATAATGCCAAATAGTAACCAATCAGACTTTTCTTATCAGCATTCGGTTCCGAAATATTACTTAAATATGACACCATGTTTTCTATCGAACGCATGCTATCTTTATCAAATTCCGCAGGAATAATATCGGGTAATATCCCAAATTTTTCCGTAAATAATTTCGATATCTCCCCCAAGAGTCCTTCCCTAACAATCGTCATCGCATTCTCGTACCTATTACGAGCATCATCTCCATTACTATCTTTAAGTGTAAATGGCACCAGTAAAGTATGTATATTATTCAGCAGCTCTTTTTTGTCGATGTTGTCATATTTGGCCACGCTATACCCATCGTCAATTCCGTCACTATAATCTTCGTAATTCTTCAATAACGATAATTTCGCTCTAAATAGCGGAAAGATTTCCTGGGCAAATCTCTTAAAATCCTGCGCATTATCGAGCCGATCAAATACCTTAATGAATTCTCCAAAAAACTCCCGGTCAGCTCTCATTATTTCGGTACTTGTTACATAAAAATTCGACTTTGAGACATTATCCCAACCTTTTATTTTATCTTCAATTCTTTTAATACCATCTTTAAAGTCCTCGCTTTCTATTTTCTCCAATACATCACAATACCCTAAAAAGGCCTCTATTTGCGTTAAAGGACCCGCTCCATCATACTTATTCATATGTCTCACCAAAAGCGATAAACCTATCGGAAAGTGCGCACCTTTATCTGACTCTAGATATTCTTCATATAACCGCCGCAACTGACACAGCGCTTTATCCTTATTGGCTATATTTGCTTCCGAAAAAGCCTCTTTAATCTTTAAGTCATTTTCACTAGCCCCATCCCAATCATAGGCATCCATATACATAAATCTAGTTAACGCCGCTAATAGATTATCGTCATTAATTTCCCCGTCTCCGTCCAATATTTGGTTGTTTATGCCGCGCACAACGGCAATCGCTCCCGCGTCAAAACCAGCACTAATCAATGCTTCAGCATCCTGCGAGACAATGTAATTATATTTTTCTTTTTTAATACACTCCTCCCAGAAAGTAGGCTTTGGTCCGGATTCGTCAAAAAAATACTCAAGCTCACCAGTCGACATCTTGTGTCGCCCTAAAAAACTTTCCCACAGTCGAAGCTTTTTATAACTCTCCAAAAATCCCCTCGCCGCCCCCTTAACACTTTCACGATTCCAAAAAGACTCACCTAACCTAATTAACCCTTCATAGTCACCATTCTTTAAACGACAATCGCAACAGCGTTCTTTTTCTGAATCGTCAAATATTTCCTCATGGTCACCAATTACATTATTATTTTCGAAAAAATAATCATTCAACTCGCCTTTTTCATCATAATAATCACTATTATCAAGCCCAGAACCCAGCATTCCTAATCGATCTTTTTCTGTAAATATCCCCTCTCGAACTAATCTAATTTTTTTATTATTCAAAGAATCCGGATACTTATCAAAAAGGCCACTCGCATTTAATTCCTCTAGTAGCCCTCTTTTCGACGCTAACACTCCAACTGCAACCGAATAATCATTACTCCTATAAGAATGACGCCCTTCCCGTTGCATTTCATTCTTTTCACCTTCCGCTTTTGCTACATTTTTTACAAGTTCCTCTCTAAAAAAATCCGAATCTAAAAGTCCCATTTTGACAATCTTGCCATAAAAAGTCGTATTTTTAACGGAAACATAATTATCTTTTATACTTAACACTCTGGCAAATAAACTCAATACTCTTTGGTCATTAAAATCATATTCATCTAAAACATTAGCCTTTTCATATTGCTCACACTTGTTAAAATCTTCAAAAACATTTTTTCTTTTCTCGTCGCAAATCTCCATCCAGTAATTAACGTCTTCATCTTCAGATGATAATTTAATCCCAGATTTTATTATTTCATCCAGCACTTCACTA
This sequence comes from uncultured Candidatus Saccharibacteria bacterium, assembly GCA_947303945.1. Lineage (GTDB taxonomy): Bacteria > Patescibacteriota > Saccharimonadia > Saccharimonadales > Saccharimonadaceae > UBA2834. The sequence goes on from CAMYZS010000001.1 coordinate 33,009, forward strand.
TTAAATATCCGTGAGTTATTAATATCATGACGGCTACCCATCAGTTGATGAAACGAATTTTCAAAAAACCTGGACGCCTCTCTCGCCTCAAGCATCCCTTCTCTTGACAAAAAAGCCACTAAGTCTTGGCTAGTTTCTCTTATTAGCTCGCACTCCTTTTCGTAATCATCGCTCTCAAATATTTCATGATTGCTATGTTTCTCCCAGATATATCCACCATACGAATTCGTAGTCGCCGTAAGTAAATTTCCACCCATTTCCCTAAATACTTCTATATCGGCTTTTTGTTCCAAGCTTAACGTAGTCCCATCTCGAATAGTATCAAAAACACTCTGAGCTATCGAATCGTCCACCTCATGTCCACTTATAAAAAGCTCGCGAAAACGTTCTTTCCCATTTTCTAACCTAGACATTTTTTGATAAATTTCACTCAATAAACCAGCTGGAAGCATATCGTCAAGGGCAGCTTCCGGCAAAAGTGGCAAATACTTATCGTTTAGCACTAAATCAAGTGGCATACCCGCTACCAAAAAGTCCCTAACATCACCACCATATAATGTTCCATTATTAAATAATAATTCTAATGCTTCACTCCAAGTGTGATTATTATTTACTTTATCAATAAAAACATGATGAGAGTCCGCAATTAATTCCCGATCTTTATCGCTAATCTTTTCCCAAGATACGCCCAAAAGCGTATTCTCCATTTCAAGAAAATCGCCTTGTGAAATATCATTCTGCTCGACCGCATTCTTTGCGATCTGCATCGCTCGCAGTAAAGATGTACCTATTTTTTCGGTATTTTCATTACCAATATCTTCACTCTCCCGTTCCCCTCCCCCCAAGAGTAACCCCTCATCATCTGGCCGCTTTTCCATGCATATCTCTTCTCTTATTTATATATTATACCAACAAAAAAACAACCTATATAGGTTGCCGTACGCCTGGCGGAGAGGACAGGATTCGAACCTGCGAAAGCCTTGCGACCTTACACGCTTTCCAAGCGTGCTCCTTCAACCACTCGGACACCTCTCCAGCTTCCTGCATTTTATCACGAAACAGCCCTTTTGGCCAGTATGCCTATTTTAAGTATCAGCATTTTCAATATATAGCAAAAACAGATATAATATTTGTAGTCTAAATTTAATTCAACAATTGCAATGTCAAAAGAAAAGAACGAAACAATTATTGAGCTCAAAGCTGTTACGAAGCGCTACGGTTTTGGCGATGCAGAATCTTTTGCGCTTCACAATTTCGATCTCATAGTCAAACGCGGCGAGTTTATTATGATTATGGGGCCATCCGGCTGCGGTAAAACCACCCTACTTAATATTATCGGGCTTCTCGACAAGCCCACTACTGGCGAGTATTTATTAAATGGAAAAAACGTCGAACATATTTCTTCTCGGAAAAAAGCTCATTTTCGCGCCAAAGAAATCGGCTTCATCTTCCAAAATTTCAACTTAATACCTAATCTCTCCGTAATTGAAAATGTCTCATTACCTTTAATATATTCCGGCTACCATAAAGTCCGTCGTCTTAAAAAAGCCGACGACATTCTTGAACGCTTCCATCTTCGCGAACGCGAATACTATATGCCTCACCAACTCTCTGGCGGCCAACAACAGCGCGTTGCCATTTCTCGTAGCCTTATTTCTGCTCCATCTATCATTCTCGCAGACGAGCCAACCGGCAACCTCGACAGTCGCAACAGTCACATTATTATGGAAGAACTACGCGACATTCACGCCCAAGGTAATACTATTATTATGGTGACTCATAATCCTGCCCTAACTACCTATGCTACACGCGTCATAAATATGCTTGATGGCGAGATTGATACCGATATTAAAACTGTCGACGACAGCGAATTACCTCGTCCAGGCGACCCAGAAAAAATCTCCGTTCGTATCCTTAGCAAAAAACGCCCAGTCGAACTCGAAGTTGATTCTAAAACAAAAGTTGTCGTTTCCGGCCAGCATGTCACTATTGAAAACGACAAAATAAAGCCAAAATCCACCAAGAAGAAAACCGACAATAAAGCCAAAAAGAAACATAAAGCCGAAAAGAAGGAGTCTTAACTTATGGCACTACTACTAAATACTCACTTCCATCTCGCCGTCGATAGCCTTCATCGCAATCGCGGCCGCACCTTCTTATCCGCACTAGGTATTGCCATTGGCGTCGCCTCAATTGTATTAATTCTTTCTCTTACTGGCGGGATTAATCATCTTATTAGTGCTAGTTCCAACAAGAATAATGCTGACTTAATTCTAGTTAGGCCAAGCACTGGCAAAAATATTGCCGACAACATCATTAGCGAGCTTACCTCCAATAATCAGTTTACAAAATCAAACCTAACCCTAGAAGACGTTAATACAATCAACGATATTCCGGAAGTATCTACTGTTGCGCCTATCGCAACCTCTGTTAGTGCTATCAAAATTGGCGACCGAACCGTTCAATCTGCCAATATCGTCGCAACTAGCCCAGCTTTCGCAGATATAGCATCATTACACCTGAAAAATGGCCAGTTTCTCGATTCTGGCCTTCGCAAGAATATTGCCGTACTCGGCTATAGTGTAGCTATGCAGCAATTTGGTGGCACCGAAGCTATTACTAAAACATTCACATACAATGACAAACATTTTATGGTCGTAGGCGTGCTCGACGAACTCAGTGACCCCATCAACTATAACGGCATCAATATCGACGAATCAATCATTATTGATATTAACTACGCCAGTACTTTTGAATCATCAATTCAAATCCAACAGATCAACGTACGTACTACCACAACCGATGCAGTCTCCAAAGCTACCGAAGCAATCAAACAAAAACTAACCGAAACAAAGAACGGCGATGAAAGCTTTTCGATCATCACTAGCGCCGAAGATATGCATCCAGCCGGATCACTTCTTTCAATTGTTTCCGGCATGCTAACATTAGTTGCCTCCATTTCCTTAATCGTCGGCGGTGTAGGTATTATGAATATCATGCTCGTCTCTGTTTCTGAGCGTACACGCGAAATTGGTATCCGTAAGTCAGTTGGCGCATCGTCTGGAAATATTCTTTTACAATTTCTTTTCGAATCAATAATCCTAAGCCTAATCGGTGGAATTTTAGGTTTCACCCTTGGTTACATCGGCGCCTTCGTTTTATCACTTATCACCCCATTTGCACCATATATTTCTTGGCAAATCCTTGCTATTACCGGAACCGTATCGTTAAGTGTAGGTATCTTATTTGGCATTTATCCCGCCATTAAAGCCGCCACCAAAGACCCTATCGTCTCACTGAAATATTATCACTAAATAATCGTCTTTAAAAATATCCCCTTAAAGGGGATATTTTACTAATACGACTTCACGAGCCCATTTCGTCTCAATACGTCTAACATTCCTCTTTCATCATCCGACAATCTATCGTAAGGACTTTCTAATATAGATATCCACTTTTCATTATCATCAATTTTTTTCCACATTTCAACAGCGTTCACAAGACCAGAGAGCTCCTCAGATTCGCCCGAAAGCCTCCGCCTCATTTGTCCTATCAAGCCATCCATATAGTTCTTCACCTCATCAGACGTCATAGTCCTCAGCATATCTAATGTCAACGGCCTTATTTGCGGCTCTGCCTCATTAGACTCACCAGACTCCGCAGTTTCACCAGACTCTGCAGTCTCACCAGACTCTGCAGTCTCACCAGTTTCACCAGATTCTGCAGTCTCACCAGTTTCACCAGATTCTGCAGTTTCACCAGACTCTGCAGTCTCACCAGTTTCACCAGATTCACCAGATTCTGCAGATTCGCCGCCATCGCCGCCCCCTGACTCACCGCCTCTTTGACCAGATTCACCACCATCGCCGCCCCCTGATTCACTACTGCTTTGACCAGATTCGCCACCTCGTCCATCATTTCCAGATTCTCCAGGCGTCGACTCATTTCGATTTTTAAAGCCGATTGATTTACCTCTCATCGGCGGCAAGAAGCCTAAGTAAGTAAATCCAACATCACGATCTTTAGTATTTCTAATTCCATCAACAACGTATTTATAAACATTTTTCGTTACCGTTTTAGATACATCAACTTCTCCGCCGCCTTTCCCGTACACAAAGCTTGCAAATATATTAGTAAAGCTATCACCTGGTTTTGCCCGCTGCGCCACTTCGACCATATATATATTACCACTTTTTATTCTTTCGATTATTTCCGGAGCTAATCCAGAATAATCACCAGTCCCATCGGGCAATATCGGAATACGAATAGGGTTATTCTGCGAATCTTTCGCAACAGATATCAAATACTCCAAACCTCCAGATTTCTGAAGTTCAGCCGCATTAATTACGTTACCATTCCAGTCCATAGAATTGCCCACCATCTTTACGCCCCACTGGCCTGGCTGTCCGTATAGACGAAGCTCATTCCCATCATATGCACGTGTACCATTCGACATCCAGTTGCGCGGCAGAACTTTTTCGAGACGATCATGCGCATATTTACTAATAGACATCCTTTCGGTTGTAGTCTCGGTTTTAGTAGAAACAAGCTCTTCACGAACAGATTTCGTATCACGCCCAATACTTTTTGCGAATTCCTCCGCTTTCTCCCTATCCAGAAAATCTCTGCCCTTAATAATACTTTCTGCCTTAAAACCTGGCACTCCCATTCTATCCATAAAGCCAGATAGCAATGAATTAGTTGCACCATCATTGTTCGTCGTTTTAATAATTCCCAAATTTTCAAATATGCCAACTTTATCTGGATCAGCAATTGATGCTGCTTCGTCAGCAAGAAGACCGAATAAAACACCTATTGCCGTTCTAACTAAAGCTGTTTTTGCTGCCTCACCGTTTATGTGACCCTGAATACTTTCGTTCGTAGACTTCACTAATCCTTCCAAACCCTTGTGTGCGTCATTCCGTATTCTTTCAAGATCAGTAGGGATACCGGCCGATTCGGCTTTACTTAATGCCGCTTCCGCCTTAGCAATATTTACCCAAAGCGCCGTACGTTCTTTTTCAATTTTGCTTAAATCATTAGATGAAAACCCAACCAAGTCAACGCCCAGCTCATCGCTCATCTTTAAACGAGTTTTAGCCTCTTGTGAAGATTTAGCTAACATACTCGCAACGTCACTAAGACTTGCCTTATTATCATCACTCGGATCAGCCTGATATTTTTTAAGAACTTCATTAAATGCCTTCATTGTCGAGTCAATGTCACCACGCAACAATTCCGCCGTAATCCTAGCACCATCCGACTCACGAGTCATAAACTTCATAATCTCACTCGACATCTTATCCTCAAGCTTGCCTTTTTCAAGCTTACCACCAGACGCTAACTCACGCATCGCCGTAATATATTGACTCTTCAGCTTGTCTGCTCTTTCAAGCCCGCCTAATGCGCCACCAATTGCAGAGCCGCCCACTAAAACAGCTACACCACCAAAAGCCCCTAAAGCTACGCGCCCACCTTTAGAAGCACCAATCTTTCCGCCAGCCATAATAACTCCAGCCGCAATTGCCGCCGGCAACTCTGACACAAATGGAATAGATCCAATCTTATTTGTGAGCCTTTCTACAGCCGTACGATGAATTTCGCTCGACATATCACGATACACATTTCCGCTAATATATTGGAAACCACGCATGACATTATCGATACTCATTTCATGCTTAGCCTTATTACCAGCCGCAATCGCAACTTTCTCATAGTTATTAAGCATCGACAAATCCATGCCACGATTCGAGTTATATTGACGCATCTCCGCAATACCACGACGAAATTCATTCAAAGCTTCATCCTCAAGCTCCCTCATTTTATCCGGATCAGTAATAGGATTGCCGTCGCTGTCCATTCGTTTGCCATGATAAATATCGTTTATATTCCGAGCATATAGCCTAATCACCTTTTCAACGCCTATCGCATGAAGAGCTTCTGGACCAGTTGCGGCTTCCCATTCACCAGTTTCATTATTGTACTTTAAGGCTTTAACGGAAGTTCCGTCTTCACTATACTCAACCTTATAAGCATCCATGCGCTCGCCTTTTTCGTTCCGAATCGCCTCGCGAGCGTTATTTATGTGCGCCATCACAAAACGCTCCGTGTTATCCTCACAGCCAGCCCATGTGTCATCACCAACTAAATCATTCAACTCTTCTAATCTTTGCTTATCAGCATCGCTTAAACTATCACCATTCGCAGTACGCTTCAATAAAAGACCTTCGCGTTCTTTTATCATCGCCAGAACATCCTTCTGCTTTTTGCGAATCTTCCATTCCTTACCAGCCCGACTATCCCAGAAATACACTCTTAGCGACTTTAATATCCCCTTAGCATGCTTATTATCATTCTCTACTTCACGTTCAGCTATCTGGCGCGATCTACGCTCCATTTCACCTTCAGCAGTCAATCCAGCCGCTACTAAAGGAGTGTCGTCACGATTTTCAAAATTTTGCTTAAGTTCATACAAGTCCTTATAGCCTTTATCTTTTAAGTCAAACAAGCTTTCGCTATACCAACTCGCGAATTCGTCATTATCAATCAACTCATTAGCTAAATCTTTACGGTCTTTCTCGTAATCATTTTCTAGCTCGTTAAGCTTCTCGGTAGTATACTCGTCTGGCTTATCAACCAAGTCTTGTGGGTTTATCCCCTTTTTCTTCTCCAACCAAAAACATTTCTGCTCATCGTTAATAAAAGCTTCCGCGCGCTCTTTACGCACCTCGTCGCCAGTCTCTCCCGTCTCGCCAGATTCCGACCCATCTCCATTTGTAATTTCAATTAAACCAGTCTTAACTAGAATCTCTTCCATGCCCTTATAATTTTCACTCGCCTTACCACGAAGAATATTTAAGCGCCCCTTTTCCTTTAGCATATTCCACATCGCCAAAAACGAAAGAGCCACAGACGCATCGCCAGGGTGTTTACTTTTAAGCGCATCTTTTACGTCTTCAATACTTATCATTGAGTTGCCATTGCGCTTAGCTTTTTTAAGAGTCATTGGCTCATAATCTTTTATATTTTCTCCAGTTTCACCAGTCTCACCAGTCTCACCGGTCTCGCCAGTCTCTCCAGTCTCACCGGTCTCGCCAGTCTCTCCAGTTTCACCGGTCTCTCCAGTCTCTCCAGTCTCTCCAGTCTCTCCAGTTTCACCGGTTTCTCCAGTCTCACCGGTTTCACCGGTTTCTCCAGTCTCACCAGTTTCACCGGTCTCACCAGTTTCACCAGTCTCAGTAGACGCATCTCCGCCATCAGAAGCCTCATCCTCTTCATCGTCGCGAGGTGCGTTGGCCCGATGATCACCACCATAGGTCTGATCAAGTAATCCAAACAGTCTATTCATATCTTCGTCAGAAATCCCATACTTCATAGAAATTTCCAGAATTTTCATTGCAAACTGTTTTTTTCTATCATCGCTTAGCTCTCCGCGACCCTTGGCCTCGCCGCCCCCCACCGGGCCCTCATTAGAACGTAACATCTACAATAACCTCCGCTTAATTACTGCTTTCATTAACTGCTTCCGCCACAGCAGCTCCAGTTCCATCATCGGCTGGGATTGCAGCCCCCAAATAAAGATCTCTAAAACGAAGCATTACAATCATAGATAATTCCTCAAGGTTTAAGCCGGCATCAGTCATAAACTTTGGTACATCTTCTTTTTTTATTGAACCGTCATCGAGGCCATTTGCTAATTCAATCGCTTTCTCTTCGGATAAAGCATCGATCGCTGCACGGTCAATTTGCTCCATTAGCAATTCAGTCATATCTTTAATTAAATGCTGACGTGTATCTTCGTCGATATCAGTAATCCCCTTCTGGTCCAAAAGATTACCCATAAACTCATACATTTTATCCATTATTGACCTCTCTGTATATTAAACCTTATGGTAATAATAACATAATCGTCTTCCAGTCACCAGATATCGCAAAAATCTACAAAAAATGGTATAATATAAACAATGAATATTTTGGGAATCGAAAGTTCGTGTGACGAAACAGCAGCCGCTATCGTACAAAACGGCAGTCAAATTCTATCTAACCTTGTTGTTTCGCAAATCGATATCCATGCCGCCTACGGTGGAGTTATTCCCGAAATTGCCGCCCGTAGCCATATTGAAGCAATTGGACCAGTCATAAGACAAGCTCTATTGAATGCAGAGCTCACAATCAAAGACATTGACGCCATCGCCGTCACTCATACGCCTGGGCTTATCGGGTCACTCCTTATCGGCACTCTCGCCGCCCGTACTATTGCCATAATTAACAATATCCCATTCTACCCTACTCATCATCTAAAATCACACATCTACGCCAACTGGCTTAGTGGTCATCAACCAGCATTTCCACTCCTTGCCGCCGTCATTTCTGGTGGCCATACTCAAATAATATACATGGAACATCACAACAACTTCAAAATTGTCGGCACGACACGCGATGATGCGATTGGCGAGTGTTTCGATAAAGTCGCCAAGATTCTTGGATTACCTTATCCAGGCGGCCCATCAATCTCCAAGGCGGCAACAAAAGGCAACCCAGCAAGATATAAACTACCCATTCCAAAAGTCGATAATCTCGACTTCTCCTTCAGTGGACTCAAGACTGCCGTTCTTCGTACAATCCAAAAAGAGCTCTCCCTCCCAATTACCACCCCCTCATATGAACTCCAAGAACATCTTAGCGAGTACCAAATTGCAAACTTCGCTGCCAGCTTCCAAGCAACTGCAGTTAAAATCTTAATCCAGAAGCTCAAAAAAGCCACCGAGCTATTCCCTACTAAGTCAATCCTCCTTGCTGGCGGCGTATCCGCCAATCAAGCATTACGCACCGAACTAGAAAGATCTTTCAATAATACACATCAAGTTTTCTTTCCTGAACCAAAACTCAGTACCGATAATGGTGCCATGGTCGCTTCCGCCGCATACTATTCAATTCAAGCCGGCGAAGAGCCGACCGACCCATACGAATTAGACATCTCGCCCCGCTCAGTTATCTATTAATTATTCTGCGTCTCTAAAAGAATTGTTCAAAATACGTTATAATATCTTCAATGGATTTAAATCAATCAAACCTTGCCATCCGCAAGCTACTTGCAAAATACTCGCACACCGACCCAGATGATTGGTTTTTAACATTCAAAGCCCGCTTCGGTATGGCAGTCGTTTTACAATCAATTTACGACATTTATGGTTATGGCGAAGTTATCACGCAACCATATACTTGCATAACTGCTATTAACCCTATTCTTGTCGCCAACCTTAAGCCGGTCTACACCGACACCGACCCCACCACCCTTAGCCTTTCGCAACCCGAAAAACTCTACAATAGCAAAACTGTCGCAATCATTATGCAACATACTCTAGGATTAATTGGCGACAAAGCAAAAGAAATTGCCACTTTCGCTCAAAAACACCGCCTAATTTTTCTCGAAGATTCCGCCCATTGTGTAAGCCGTCTAGCTACTGATTCAAAAGGCAATGTACTTGCCGACATCTCCATCCACTCTTTCGGTGTCGAAAAAGTTCTCCAAAACACCAAGTTCGGTGGCGCCATCTACGTTAATCCCGTGCTTAAACAAAAAAACGCCCAATTATACGACCACATCACCTCGAACCTTTTAAGCCTCCCGCAGCCGCCATTCGGTTTAAATTTTCGCTCTCAAACATATCGTTTTCAAAACGGAGTCCTCCATCGTCTGCCAAATTCACTTTTTCACAACATCCGTAACTTAGCCTACAAAGCTCATATTTTCGAGTTAGCCGTAGCTCCATATGAACAATCCGGCCATCAATCTCATCCATACGCAACTACAAAATTCGTCAATAACACAATCCTTAAGCACCTCCCTGCCCTGCCCACCATCTACAAACGCCGCCTCAAAAATACCCTAATCTATAATAGTCAATTAGCATCCTGTACAGATTTTAAGCAAATCACTACTAGCGAAGAACCACTGTTAGCCTATCCAATCATCTTTAAAACCGCCAAAGCCGCGTCTGATGTTTACGATATTCTAACTAGCTCGGGCTTTTTTATTCGACGTTGGTATTCGCCACTACTCTATCCCGGACCAACTTCAAACCGATGCTACTCCTATAATCCAAAAATGTCACCAACGGCAGAGCAAATCCACTCACGTATACTCTGCCTACCAACTGATCTTGAATCAGAAAAAATGAAAATAATCCTCAGTATTCTACACCCTGTGAAAAAACCTGTGGAAAAAGTTATTTAAACTCTTACCTAGTCAGAAAAAATAAAAATATTTGCCGAAAGGCAATTTTTTTAGCAAAAAATCATTAATGCGCGCAGCGCAAAAAAATTTTTTTGAAATTTTTAACCTTATGTCAAGACTTTTTATCAAAATCGCGTAAATCAAATAACGGACGCTTGCCATCATCTAAAATTTTTTGCGCCTTTTTTAATAGTTTTTCTAAACCTAATTCACTATTCGCCGACCCAACATGCACAGTTTTTACAACTTCCCCACCCTTTTTCCAACAAACCTGTACGCCCGTCGCGCCGCTCCCAGTTTTAAATTTACGAATATACGCCATATCATTATTATCCACTTTTCCCCAAAATCATGCAAAGAAATTATACCGCTTATCTTTATATTAGAAACCATTTGACTTAGCAACCCACATTCGTTACAATAAAAATACCAACGAGTAGTCGTTTGGGTCGCAGAACGTAAGGTGTAACACATAGTAAAAAACATTTTGCATATTATGTCAATATTTCACGTGAAATATTTATGCTAATTTTTGCATATTTATTTTCATGTGAAATTTTTTTAATAATATCACCAAACAGGGGTAGGAAAATTAGATTATATCCAGAATAGATCACATTTTCTAAATATTTATTTGGCTTAAAGTATATATGCCTAATAAATCCGCCCAAATTTTAAGAGAGAAATAATTAAAAAATCATGTTATAATATACATATGAAATTTAGTAAAACCTACGAGCCAAATGAATACGAGCCAGACGTATACGCATTATGGGAAAAATCCGGCGCCTTCAAGCCAACTCAACACAAAAACGCCAAATTCTACACAATCGTTATGCCGCCACCGAATGCAAACGGCAATTTACATATCGGTCACGGCCTAACCATCGCATTAGAAGACATTCTAACCAGATATCACCGTCTAAAAGGCGAGAACACCTGGTATATTCCTGGCGCCGATCATGCCGGCTTCGAAACTTGGGTAGTTTACGAACGTCATCTTGAATCTCAGGGAAAATCACGCTTCGATTATACGCGCGATCAACTCTATTCTCAGGTATGGGACTTCGTACACGAGCAGCGCGGCAATATGGAACTACAACTCCGTGCCCTCGGCGCATCTTGCGACTGGGATAGCCTAACTTTCACTCTCGATCCGAAAGTTATCAAGACCGTCTATCATGCATTCAAAAAATTATGGAACGATGGCTTAATCTACAGAGGCAAAAAACTCGTAAACTTCTGCACTAAACATCAAACCGCCTTTGCAGATATAGAAGTCACCTACAAAGACGAGGCAGGGAAGCTCTGGCAAATTGCATACCCACTCGTTAGTCCAATTGACGGAGTTAATGAGCTTGTAGTTGCAACCACACGCCCTGAGACTCTACTTGGCGACACCGCCGTAGCGGTCAACCCAAATGACGAAAGGTATAAAAACCTCGTAGGAAAAACCGTAAAACTTCCACTTACTGATCATGAAATCCCCATCATCGCCGATGAACATGCCGACATGGAATATGGCACAGGTGTTGTAAAAATTACACCAGCACACGACCAAAACGATTACGAAGTAGGACAACGCCATAATCTACCCATGATTACCGTTATCGGCTTCGACGGTAGGATGAACGAAGCCGCTGGCGCCAACTACGAACACCTTACCATCGAAGAGGCTCGCAAAAAAGTTCTCAAAAACCTTAAAGAACAAAATCTCCTAAGGGGTGAAGAGAAAATCACACACGCCGTAGGTCATTGCTACAAATGTGGCACCGTAATTGAGCCACTTCTAAAGGAGCAATGGTTTGTCGATGTAAAACCTTTAGCAAAGGAAGCAATTAAAGCCCTCAGGGCAGGGAAGATTAAATTTCATCCAGCTAGCAAAAAACAGGTCCTCATCAACTATCTTGAACAACTCAAAGATTGGAATATATCCCGCCAAATTCCTTGGGGTATTCCGATTCCCGCCTTTCAAAACATCGATGATCCTTCCGATTGGATCTATGACGAAAGAGTAGAGCAGTCCGAAATCAAAAAAGACGACAAAACTTATCGTCGCGACGAAGATACCTTTGATACATGGTTTAGCTCTAGCCAGTGGCCATTCATTACTACAAGTGATAGAAAACAACATTTCCCGACCAGCGTCATGGAAACCGCCGCTGATATTCTCTTCCAGTGGGTTGGCCGCATGATTATGCTCAGCCTCTACATCACTGGCGAGGTCCCCTTCAAAGACGTCTATCTCCACGGCCTCGTTCTCGACGAAAACGGCATCAAGATGTCCAAATCCAAGGGTAACGTCATTAATCCAATCGAAATCGTCAGCCGATATGGCTCCGATGCGCTTCGTCTTGGGCTTATCGCAAGCCGTTCCGCCGGCGTTAACCAAGCATTTAGCGTCAGCAAAGTTATCGCAAGCCGTAATCTCTGTAATAAACTCTGGAACATCTCACGTCTAATTCAACAGATGGTTGACAAAAAGCCAAAAGGCGACAAGCACCTTATTATTGACAACTATAGCGAAGATTGGATTTGTTACCACCTTAACCAAACCAACAAAGAAATCCAAAAACTTCTCGATAACTACCGATTCGCCGAAGCAGGCGATCTAATCTATGATCTCATCTGGAATAAATATGCCGACTGGTTCCTCGAAAGCGAAAAACTCTGGAAAGATACTGCACTTCTCAAGTCGACCCTTGAGCAAATCCTTATCATGCTCCACCCATTTGCTCCGTTCGTAACTGAGACAATCTGGCAAAACCTAAGTTGGACCGACCAAAAAGGCCTCCTCATTAATCAACGTTGGCCAGAGCCATACAAAGTAGACATGAAGAAAGTGGGGAAGTTTGACGAATTAAAGGATATCATTATCAATATTCGCAGTCACTTCCAAAGCCTTCCAGGAGCAAACGCATATCCAATTCTATTCGACAACGATCCCCTAGTCTCTGCCAACCAACTCCTCATCCAGCATCTCACAAAAGCACCCGCTGTACCGCAAGTCACAACCGACGAGCTTACTGGTCTCCGTCTCGCTATTCCAGGCCATAACATTTATCTCCAAATCCCAGAGGAAATCCTCCAAAAGCATAAAGAAAACCTCCAAGAGCGCATCCTCAAACTAGGCCAAGAAATCATTACTCTCGAAAATCGACTAGCCAATCCAAACTACGTCAAAAAAGCGCCAAAAGAACTCGTCGAAGAAACCCACACTCAACTCGATACCAAACAAACCCTCCTCGAAAAAATGAAAGCCGAATTACAGTTAATCTAATTTGACATTCTACGAGAAATGTATTAATATAAGTACACAGGCAACTGAGCCTGTGTACTTTTTCATAAATAGTCTCGTCTTCTATGAAGAGGGGGTGAAAGAATGCATAAAAAGAACAAAAAGAGACTAATAAAAATAGAGAAAAAAAGGCACAGCACGGTCTATTTCGACAAAAGCCGTTATGCGCCAAATAGAGAAGAGGTACTTCGTCTTCTCCAAAAAGCCAACTTCGCCAACCGCATCAGCGGCTGGGATCTAGATCGCTTCGGTCACGGAGAGATTAAGGTCTACTTCAATCCGTTGGTCACATCAAAATCAGGAAGGAAAGAGGTTGGAAACAAAATAATCAGCCTTATTTCCGAGTACAACAGGGGTCCGTATTAATCGCGGGCTCTTTTTAAATCCGTCCATCTTGACAAATAGCCATAAGTGTGATAGCATGGAAACATCAACAAATAAAACACAAACATGACAAAAAACTACGAGAAATCTGGTGATAGCCCAAAAACGCCTCCTGATAAAATTATGAAAGAACTTGCCCATATTGCGGATTTCGAACGACCTGATTTTGACGATTTCAGGAATAAAAGAGATAAAAGATTACAACGAATTTTCCGAAATAATGACATTACTAGACATGAAGCTATGCTAGAGAAAAAGCTACGTAACGAAACCGGAGAAGCAGATTTCGTCGCCGAAGGTCTTGAAGCTATGATCTATTACGTCATTCAAAACCGAGAATTATTTAGTCAAGACGCATATGCTTTTCCTGGCTCACTTTTCGATGACCGTTTTAACGGCGCCGATATCGTATGTGGCTTTCCAAAACTAATCGACAACCCAAATCAAACCAACAAAAAATACGATCTAGTTTTTTCTCTCGATATCACGACTGACACTTTAGGCAAATCTAGTGTTATGAAGTTTAAAAATAGTGACTATTTTTCTCGCACCGAGGCGCCCTATACCGGTCGTGTCGACTACTTCAAGCATGATAGCAAAAAAATAAAATTGAGCGATATACCACATTATGTAGTTGGCATTGATCCAACTTGTGCAATATATTCTGCTCAACATTTCATAATTAAGCCTAATCTTCCTATTGAACGCGAGCCTGATCCAGCTTTTGATGAAAAAATCCTTGTAGAGCTTTATTTACAAAGCTCATTAGGAATAAAAGCATGCAATAACGTACCAAAAGATAAACAGAATGAATACAATCAAAAAGCAAAAAGTGCGCACCTCTTAATTAACCAACAAACCGCCAGAGAGTTATATTATCGTTTTAACCTATCTTATCCAGACGAAAAAGAGCAATTCGATTCAGCCATAGAAGAACGTTGTAGTAGCTTTTGTAAAAATGACCGAACATTTAACTTGATTTACGCCGAATGGAACGAGCGTAATCACAAAGAAGAAGAGAAACTTCAAAAGCGTTTTGCTAAAAGAGCAAACAGAATCGCAATCGCCTCCGAAACTCAAGGAAGAGGAGTCAGAGTCTTCAGAAATAATCATAATAGAAGCTCTTTGCCTCCCGTTTTCAATACAACCTAAACAAGTTCTTCTTAATCAAAATGCTAATTTACTTCTGATTTCTTCAAACTCATCATCACGCAACTTTAAAGTTTTACCAGACTCCCACATCTCATCAAACGGCATCACATGCACATGCGCATGTGGCACATCTACGCCCACCACCTTCATCACTACGCGTCGACCGATCACTTCTTCCATATGTTTTGCAACTTTCTTCACACTCCTCCATAAGGCCACATAATCCTCATCCGAAAGATCGTAAATCTTATTAACTTCAACTTTCGGCACTACTAAAGTATGACCTTTCGTTTCAGGATTAATATTCAAAAATGCATATGTCTTGTCATCCTCATATATTTTATAAGATGGGACTTCACCCTTAATAATCATCGTAAAAATACTTGCCATACACAACTCCTTTTCTTTATTATATCGCAAAGAGAGTTCATGCTAAAATATAGCCAAATACCTATTATTATCGAAGCAGTAAGCAAATCAATATTATGTCGCGACTAATACCAAGACCAACGCCAACATCGCAACGTACCCCAGTCATCCCAGCTAAACCTACCACCGCGTCAATTACCGACACGCCAGCCAATTCAACCGCCACGCTAACCACAGAAGCCGCCCCAACCATCACGCCAATCACCGAAGCAACCCCCACTACCGCAAACATCACAACTTCCGCCGCCCCAGTTACTTCTCCAGCCGACCCCAATACGCCAACCATAGTCCCAACAGCTACTCATAAGAACCGCAACTTAGCTATCAATCACAAAAAAACTAGTCTTCTTATCGTAATCGTCACTGCCGTAATTATCTTTTCTATTGCTACCTTTTTAGTCATTTTTGATAAGCATTAGCAAAAGCAAAACTATCAAGAAACCGCTCAAGAAGGGAAGCTATTATCCATAATCATTAAAAGGCCCAACGATGAGCCTTATTTAATTCCAAAATGGCGGAAGCGAAGGGATTCGAACCCCCGAGACATTGCTGCCCACACGATTTCGAGTCGTGCGCCTTCAACCACTCGGCCACGCTTCCACTTATTATTTTATCATATCTTATCTTTTCTATCTGTTTTTATCAAAAAGTATTATCTAGATCCAAACTGCCGCTTATATTCTTTAATAATCGGAACATGTCTTAAATACCCATTCCACATACATACGTATCTACCGTGTTTATCTTGTTTATCCCCATATCCACCATCAATCTCCTCATACTCATAAAGCGGTGTCCCTAAATTGCCACTATCAACCCAATTAAGCCTCAAGCCAGCAGAATTAGTCTTACCTCGCGCCTCAATATTTCCTATCCAAACACGCCCTTTCTCATCCTCGTTAAAAGTATATAATAAACTCCCATCCTTAGACCGGAAGCATCTCACCGTAATTTCGCCATATAACGAAGTCTTTGTCGTATACTCAGCCAAACAATTTTCCAAATTCGGCCCATGCTCAATCGTATCTGGTCGCGCCTGGTCGGGCGGCAAGTATCTATTCCGGCCTTTTGCAAACTCTATGGTTGGAGAAGAAGATATCTCATTATATACCGAGTTCCGTAATAGTACTCCTTGCCGTAATTCCCAATCTTTATCTTCATCTCGGTATCCTCGATGAAAATCACGGTAGTCCTTTCTACTCAAATATCTTTGCGCCGTTCCTACAAGGTAATAATCCTTTAGTAAGTTTCTCATCTGCGCAGGCGGTTCTTGATCTAATAATGCCATTGCGTGTTGCATCTCTTCTGGTAGGGTCAGCATCTCTTCATTACCAGCCTTCCCATACCAATTTATTTGAATAATGTTTCCATCCTTATCCACCACAGGCACATAATCTGGCAAAAACCGCCACATCCCTTGCGAACTGCTCTTATAATAAGATCTCACATGCACCCTATTGTCGTCATCCTTCACATAGCCAATCACCGCATCTCGATCACCGACCTTAAACCTCTTTGATAGTGCTATATCCGCATTATCAAATCTCACGCGATAAACCGGCTCCAAATCCGCCTGTTCCAGCTGTTTAGCTGTTAACTTATAATCCACGCCACGATACCTAAATATATCACCCTTAATTATCGGTCGTTTTAGTAACTCTCTTTGCTCGACATCAACTAATTTCGTAACCTTTAATGGATTGTCAAATATCTCATACCCAGAGTAGATTAACTCCTCTTTATTATCCAACTCTTCCGCCATCTCAGATGCCTTATTGCGCAGATCTCGTAAAGCATCATAATATTCCTGGCGTTTACCAAACATCGTACGGCAAAAACCATCCATCGATTCGACATACTCTTCATATTTTGATTGTGAATTTTTTTCATAAATCGACTCCAAAAACTTCTCTCGTTCACTTTCAAAACTAAACGGGGTAGGATATTGTTTGTGAAACTCCATCATTTCATCTTTGGTGACAAATTGCCATTCATTAAAACCTTTGCCAGTTAAATCAGCTATTATTCTAGAATAGTGTCTATTACTCCTTATCCGCTTAAACACCTTGTCGCTCCCATCATGGCCGATCGGATCGTTTATCGAAAGCAACAGTTGAATATCTTCATTTGTACCAATTCGACCACTCTGCATCCCCATTAATACATCCTCGACTTCGTTTTGGCGCAAATCAACATCTTTCATCGTAATAACGTTAGTATCGCCGCCAGAAGAGAAGAAGCGCACAATTTTCCGCTCCTGCCGCGTCAACTCCAAACCTTGAGGTTCCACCTCCGGTTTTTTACTACCAGCATATTCAACTTCCCGTAGCTTGTCCCAATCAGCCACAGACTCACCAATCTCAGTCGGATCCTCCTCTGTAAGACCCCTATTATCTGTTCTAATTTCAGCCATAACCCAGCTAGACTAACGCCACACCTAATTAATTAATTATTTATTACCACCGTCTTTATCTTTACCTTCTTCATCGTCATCGTCATCATCTCGCTCATCAAAATTATGACCATTATCATAAGGTTTCCCATATTTATTCGTAAATGAATTAACGTAACCATCCGGTAATTCTAAATCCCAATCCGGGTTTGTTCCAGGAATATACCTTTTCTCGTTATCTATATATCTCATTCTTACATATTATAATAAATAACCTAAGACTTTAAAATCGCCTAGATTGGTATTCTTCTCTCTTCGAAGCGCAACATATTAACAAAAATATTTTGAAATCAAAAACCGCAGATTGGTAGTTTCTTCGAGAGAAGCGCGCCTCTTGGGCGAGCAAAAAGTATTTCGTAGCAAAAAGCCGTAGGTTGGTAATTTCTCCGAGCGAAGCGCGCCTAATGGGCGAGCAAGCGAGAAAAATTGCCAAGATACGGCTTTTTAGCACGAAATATGGTATGCCCGATACGATTCGAACGTACGACCTTCAGATCCGCAATCTGACGCTCTATCCAGCTGAGCTACGGGCACATATGTGGATAGTACCCACTAGTTGCAAGTACTTGTCCACCGTTCAAAGATTAAAAGATCATCGCACTAGCCATATAGCAAAGCGTGATAGCACATATTATAGCACATTTTTTAAAGTGGTGATATACTATTTTTATGGCAGAGCAAAAGAAGAAATCCGGACTTAAACCAAAGCTTCAAAAAGCCAAAGCAAGGTTTCTTGCTACTTATTATAGTAACCCAGGTAAAGACCTCAAGATCATCGCCGTCACAGGCATAAATGGCCGCGATATTACCGCCCATTTCATTCAAGAAATAATCAAATCCCACGACATCAATACTGGTCTCATTATCGATCCGAAAACCACGTCCGAATTATATAAGCAAATCTATAAGTATTGGAAAATCGGCGCCGATCATGTCGTCATTTCTATCGATAGCTCCGCATTAGCCAACCATATTTTTTATGGCCTACCAATCTACGCTGCCGTTCTCACCGAAGATGGTTTAGGCACTCCTGACATTAGCGACCACGACGCACAGTCTATTCTATTTAATACTGGACCATATTTTAGTATCATCTGTCGCGACGACAATATTAAATATAATATTTATTCGAAATACCCAACCAAGACTGCTACTTTTACCTATGGCCACGATCACGATTGTGATCTCCGCATCAATCGCCAAAAACTTTACAAAAAAGGCACCGAAGTTAATGTCACCTATAGTGGTCGCAGCTTTGATATGGCTACATATATAACTGGCGAGGCCGCTATCAACTATATGGCTGCTGCCGCACTTACTAGCTTCGCAATCGGTATAGATATTGATAATATTATCGACGGTATTGCAAATTACGAACCAAAATTCAACTAAAGGAATTCAATGATTAATCAAAAACTCATGGTTTCTGGTGCCGACTATTTTGCCGATACCTATGAAATTAATCCATACTACACTAATAAAAACATCAACGTAAAGAAGGCGAAGACTGAGCATGCAGAAATTTTAGAATGCTTCAAAAAAGCAAATATCGAATTAGTCAAAGTAGATCCACCAAAAGATTGCCAAGACGGTGTATATACTGCCAATTGGGCCCTTGTTAAAGACGGCGTCGCCGTCATGGCGCGTCTTCCGGTAGCTCGTAAGGCTGAGGAGGCTTACGCTCAGAAATATCTCGAAGAGCAGGGTATAAAAACCGTCTCAGTTCCAGGCAATTATCTATACTCTGGCCAAGGCGACTCGCTCCGCTGTGGCAAATATCTCTTTGGCGGCCGCGGATATCGTTCCGACCCTGAAGCCCAACAGTTTGCCGCCAAAACTCTCGGACTTAAACTAGTTCAAGTCCACGCCAAGCCACAACTCAATAACGATGGCACCATACATATCAACCCCTTCACGAACCATGCCGATAGTTTTTGGTACGATCTCGATCTCGCCATCTCTGTGATCGACGAACATACTATCGCCTATTGTCCAGAAGCCCTCGACGCCGAGTCTAACCAAAAAATCGAAGCTCTCACCGACCTAGATAAAATCAAAGTCGACTTTAATGAGTGCACCAAAGGCTTTGCTAATAATCTCGTTAGTACTGGCAAATATGTAATCATGTCCAACAAAGCTCCTAAGCTACAAGCCGAACTCGAGAAACGCGGTCTTATTTGTCTTACGCCAAACATTACCGAACTAAAAAAAGGCGGCGGCTACATTCGCTGTGCGAGCCTCTGGCTAAGTTAGGTGGATACATGAAGACTATTGGTATCATCGGCAGGGCATATCGCAATTACAACAAGCAAGAAATCTTTCAAGTTAACGATTTTGTACGCCGCGCGCTCGCACCTTATAGTAATGTTGTTCCAATTCTAATTCTCCCGACTAGTGACCATATTTATTGCGACCTCAAGAAGAATAGTGATTCATTCACTCAAACCGACATAACACGCCTCAATCACATCCTAAATCAATGCGACGGCTTTATCGCCCCAGGCGGCTCTAGTTGGTTTAATTTCGATGCACATATTATTCAACACGCCATCAAAAAAGATAAGCCCCTCCTTGCTATCTGTGCCGGTTTTCAATGTCTTTGTAGCCTTTACGCTACCAAAACTAAGCCAAAGCTCTCCTTTATTCCTGGCGATACCCACCACAACAACTCCCGCGAATATTCCCACACTAACTACATCGTCCCAGAAACAAAGCTTCACCATATCATCAAACAGAACGAAATACTAGTTAACAGTGTTCATCATTATTGTGTTAAATTTGCATTTCACGACTTAGTCATAAACGCCAAATCCATCGACGGTCTTATTGAAGGCGTTGAGCTGCCAGGGAAGAAATTCATCCTAGGCATCCAATGGCATCCAGAATACTTCACCGACGAACCGTCAACCCGCCTCTTTAATGATTTTGTTAAAAACCTTTAACTCTCAGGTTCAGATTCCAGTTCGAGCTCCTGCTCAAAGGCAAGCCATTCAACCAATGGTTCTACCTCAAAATGTTTCAAATCTTCTGCTTGCGAAATCGACATCCTAATCACTTCGCCCGATTCATTATAGTAATCATTTGCTCTGGTAGTACAACTATATTTACTACACTTCAACTCCAAATAGCGCTTTTCGCCCGGATAATTACTATCATACACCCCCATATAATAATGATTTGAATCTTTGGCATCCTGAATCAAATTGATTGCATTCATGGCATGAAGTCCACCCGAGAAATATGCTAAGATAACTGGTGCCTCATGTGCACGGATCCTCGACACCAATAAGCTCATAAAATCATTCGAATTTGTCATTTCCTTTAATGAAGTCTGCGCAGTTACCCCATTAATACCGATTGCGCTACCAGAACTATACATTTTCACCGTAGCTTGACGAATTTGGCTAGCAAAAATCGCATTCATTAAACTCCGATCAATGTCATCCATCGCTGCGCTACTTTGCATCTTCGTTTCATTTAGTCGAGCTTTTTCCATCGATTCATACGAAAAACCGTATTTTTGTATTTGCGTATCGGACTTAATCTTAGTTTTATTCTTATAATAATCAAACAAGCCAATCTTATTAATCTCTGACTTTACATTTTCGCTAAATGATATTTCACCATTAACTACTGAATATTTACTTACCGGCTCCTGCTCACCAAAATACTCTGCACCAAATTGCGGAACATATTTCAAGGCATTCGTGCGCAACTTATAGTCATACAGATTCTGATAATCTTTAAAGTACGACCAATCCAAGTTATAGGCGTATGACGTTAAACCAGCCGCCGTAATCGCATCATGCCGAAGCGGCATTTTTCTCGAATAATATAATTGCGCGAACGTTGCCATACCATAGCAATGGCCATTCACCATTAGGTTCGAACTGTAGTTTCTAAACGAGAAGCCATCACGCGCCACCATAAAACCACTATCGGCCATTACATATCCATCCATTTTCCCATCATTATTCACGTCCGCCAATTCGTCATTCAGTAATATTTCTAGATTGTTAAATACCTCATCAAGACCAGTCACGTCAGAACTAGAAAAGAATTTGCAACCAGTCTTATTTGTAATAATCGACACTTCATTACTGTAAGCACCCTCACCAAAGCCTAATACGCATACGCGGATGTTTTTATTTGCCATCTCCGTAGCTAAATCATTAACTACACCAGATAAGCCCTTATTATCCAAACCGTCAGTTAGCACGATTAAAGTTTTTAAGCTAGCTTTAGATGATAATTCTTTCGCACCACCCTTAATTGCCTCAGTAATATTCGTTCCACCTTGCTTAATTTGAAAATGTTCATTCATGCCATCTAGAGCTGTTTTTAAATCGTTAATCTCAGTTCCGACTTTTTTTATCGTCGCATAATCACCACTAAACTCTCCAATACCTATCTTTACACCTTTTCTATCTAGCTTTCCAACTAGTTCTTTCGTTAGCTTAAAACGCTGACCATCCGGATCGCTGGCATCTAATTTGTTCTTACTATCAGCTCCATTATTCAATCTCTTATATTGCTCATTCGTATACATACTCCAAGAGTTATCGATTACAAACATTATTTCTGAATCTTTATTATTAAAATTGACACCACTCTTAGCCCCAAGTACATAGTAAGAACTCAAGTCTGTTAAGGAAGTATTTAAAGTATTTTTGTCCACATTAATCTTCGTGTCCATTGCGATATATTCGCCGCTGTTCAAATCATATCGATATATAACTAGGTCTTTCTCTTTAATATTTGAGCTAGTCAACTCATTATCAGTATACGTAAATGTCGCCACTACTTTATCAGCACGGCCAGCAGTATAAAAACTATATAGTTTTGGAATCAAACCAGTTTTCTTGCTTAAAGCCGCACCTTTTGTAACATCAATTGTCGTATTTGGGAGATCACCTTTACCATTTAGCTTTAATGTTACACCGCCACTATTATAGGCGTAAATTATCTTCCTCTCTCCATCTTTAACACCATCACCTTTCGAATCAGACTTCAGCGGATTGTAGCCCATCTTAATCTCGCTAGCATCATTCATACCATCATCGTCAGTATCTACCTTTAATGGATCAGTCTTTAAAGTATCAACCTCATAACCGTCAGCTAAGCCATCCCCATCTGTATCGGTTAAATCAATTTTTGTATTTAATGTCTTTTCGCGCTTATTCGTCAAACCATCACCATCATCATCGGCATCTAAATTAATTTTTGTTCGATATATATCTTCTAAACCCAACGACTCGCGCTCCATACTTCTCGAAATGACCATAAAAGTCTTTTCGATAGTCCTCAGTTGATAGCTTGCCCTTAGAGTACATTTGCCAACACCATCAGACAAATCCCACACAACATTCTCGCCATCGCGCTCCGGCTTTTTGACTTTTTCATTTCTATCACAGCTGCCATCATAGTTAATACTCTCCGCCGCAACATTATTACCTTTAACACTCAGTCTCACCGTAGTTTGCGTTATATACTCTAAATCAATATCGCCATAATCGTCTTTCCAGTTTATATCGCCACCCCTCAATAAAATTGACAGCGCCACAACCACAATAACCGCCACCACTCCAGCCACCACTAACAAGGTAATTTTTATAAGCTTGTGGCCACTCTCTGGCTCTATTGTTTCGGAATTATTAACTTGAGGTAAAAATTCTCCACTCGTCATTCGTATCCACTTTCTTACTTAATTATAGCAAAAAAGCATAAAAAATTTAGTATCGCATATTTATCTTTATCTATCTCTTACTCTTTATTGCTTTTAAAGACTTTTTAATTTCATCTAACTCATAGTAGTCGTGCGCACCATCAGCACGTTCAATCGTCTTCTCGTTGCCTTTTCCTAAAAAGAGCACCGTATCACCTTTCTTTGCCATTTTACAAGCTTCCAAGATGGCAGTTGGGCGATCCAGAATCTTAAACAAATCTTTATCATCTTTCTTACTATGCTTACGTGCACCCTTGGCGATTTGTTCGAGAATTTCTTCACCTGGCGTATCTCTATCATCTTCTTCCGTCAAAATTACAACATCCGCATACTTACCAGCAATCTCGCCCATCGGCTCACGCTTAGACGGGTCACGACGTCCACCTGCCGAACCAAACACCACAATTAATCGACCCGTCGTCGCCTTTTTCATATCTGGCAATAATTTTTCAAACGAGTCTGGCGTATGCGCATAATCCATAATCGCCGTAAAGTCTTGCCCCTCATCAATAGTCACCATGCGACCTTCAACTTCCGTCAAGGCAAAAATGCCATCCTTTATTTCTTTATCGCTTAAACCAAGACGTTTCCCAACCGCCACGCAAGCTAGGGAATTATATACATTAAAATTGCCCGCAATCCGTGTCTTAATCTTTAAATCATTCTCCGAGGGAATCACATATTCCACTCCACTCGGCATCAGCTTTATCCTCATCGCCTTCATAGAGCCGTTTTTTACGCCATATGTCACATACTCATTAACGTCGGATTTAAAGTATTCTGCACTTGGATCATCCGCATTTATAACTCCATACTTTGCCTGTTTAAACAATTTACGCTTCGCGTCGCGATAATTTTCAAAAGTTTTATGATAATCAAGATGTTCATGCGTCACATTTGTCATTACCGCAATATTAATCGGAATTCCCAAACTTCGATGTTGCGCCATTGCGTGACTCGTCAATTCTAATACTAAATATTCCGCCCCAGCATCCGCAATGGCTTTTATGCGTTTATTTAATATGCCAGAATCCACCGTCGTCATGTGCTCCATCTGCTCATGGATTTCATCCACACCCCAACCGACCGTCGTCATTACTCCTGCCTTACGCCCAGATTCATTTAGCATTTTCCAAATCATAAACGAAGTCGTGGTTTTACCATTTGTACCAGTCACACCAATTACCTTTAACCTCCTACCCGGAAATCCATAGCGCACCCCCCAAAAAGCCGCTTTCCCGATATGATAGGGAATTACTAGTTTATCGTAAAATGGAATTTTCTCTTTAACGCTCATATAACCATCATATCACTTATCTTAGATCACATCTTAACAAAGCCAATCAGCACAAATACCCACAACATCATTCTTTGAATTATCCTCATTAATACATACATAATGGTGGCCAATATTAAAGACTGCGTAGAATCGCCTATCCCAAACATACCATTCGGTAACACCCAAACCAGAACCCCATATAGCATAAAAGCTACCGGATAAAAGAAACCTATTCTAGTAACGAATTTTAGCGCTAAAAAGATAAAGAACAGGGAAGAGGTAATCCAAAGTATTATCGCCCCCACACTCATAGGGTACAAATCTTTAAATACATTTTGAAATAACCAGAAATCTACAAAGTACTTAATAATAAAAGTCGCCATTAGCCCCAGAAAACTTAAAATTGAAAAACCCCAAACCTTTTCTATCTTTTTATTCCGGTTCAATACTTTCGGTTGATATTTTTCCGGCACTACATAAGGTGGCGCATATTTATCATTTATAGACTTATCGCTTACCATAACTACATTATAAATGCACCCTAGCTAAAACTTATTTTATTCAACTAATCATAAACGCTTGTTGGCTGATATACGGCACCAATATACCATGCTTCTCCATTAGTTGTATCCATAATCATAAATAAAAAAGGTTTATTCATAAAAAAGAAGTCTTCCTCATCTTTCACTTCGCATGGGTAAGAAACACTATCTTTCTCCATCCACTCTCTCCCCTCGCAGAGTATTTGATAAGCCGGCCCTTTAATCTTATTGTCTTTTTGAGAAGTCTTTTTATAAACCGTATCTCTAATTCCATCGTTTGAAAAGTTTACTAACACCTCATGCTTAATATCACCTAACTTATCAATGCCAATACCGGTAAAATCTTTATTTTTATCTTCAAATACTTTCTTGACGCCTATCTTCTTTAAATCACCCTCTAGATCTAATTTATAGCTGTATTTAAAAATAGGCACATGCAAAGATACGGCTTTAATATATCCATCCCTGTAGTCTTCAATATTTAAAGGCTTTATTTTCTTAGTTATCTCCAATAGTTCTTTTGCGTTGATATTTTCAACAAAATCTTTTAATCGCATATCTTTCGGCATAATACTTACATAGCTTAACTGCTTACCGCTATATTTCTTAATGTCTTTTGAAAAAGCCAATACACTATTGTCTTCGTAAATATTAAAGTCAGTCGAAGACGCAGTCTTACCATAATCATCTTTTATTTCATCAATCAATCGCTCTACATATCCACCAGCACCTTCTTTATACATACTCTTGTCATTCGTTTCGTTTTCATACTCATCTATTTCTGATTTATTCTCCCAATACCATTTTCTATAGTCTTTTGTTAATACCCTTTTAGCCTCTTCTTCGCCGCCTTTATCTTTTATATAGTCATATCTATTTACTAAGTAATAAATAGGAATATAGTTAACCGAACGCACTGATCCAAAACTATATCCCCAATATTGACCATCTTTTTTTATATTTTCGTCATTGTCCATATTAGAAAATATAGCCCCATGATAATCTCCGTAATAATCCTTGCAGGGAAGAGCAACACCATTAACACACCAAAGGGCATACTGTGACCAGTCCATATCAAATGCCAAAGAACTCGCCAAAGCATTATTGGCATCTTTAAAATCAAACATCGAATCAATCTGCCCTAAAGATGCATTTTTTACGACATTATTTGCCATATTAGCGCTACTCAAATCGCCCATAATTAACCTGGCACCATATTTATTAATCAAATCTACGTAATCTTTTTTAAAACCACTTTTTAGCCCCTCCTTAATAAACAATATATTGGTAAACGAAATATTCCGCGTATTATTATAGTTATCCACCTTATAACTACCGAGTACTTCATCAATTTGTTTTTTACTTTCACCGCTCGTTCCATCGGATAACATTTTTAAAGTTCTCTTAATAGCGATTGGACTATAAACCATATTCTTATTATTTATTTCATATTTCAAAAAGCTCAAGTCAAAGTCACTTAGCGAATTCCCATCAATCTTTAGATTCGCCAAAATTATTTCTTCTTTATTTTCTTCGCTCGACTCATCGATACTACTCTTGTTCAGAGACAAAAAATAACCTCCTACACCAACTAGCAATAAAACAATAAAACTCGCCAGTAGTATAGGATGTATTTTTTTATTCTTTTTCTTTTCACTTATCTCAGCTACCACTCCGCCTAGGGGAGTGGTAGCCTCAGAATTATCTCCGTCATTAAGCTTAGCGTTGTCTAAGTTTATTCTTTCGACAGTTCCATCATCAAAACTAATATCAGCTTCGATTTTAAAACTATCTTTGCCCATAACTATTTACTAGTCTTTTTCTCTGTTGGCTCATAAACAGAACCGACAAACCAAACCTCACCAGTATTTTTGTCGCGAATTAGGTATACAAATGGTCTATTAAAACTCAAATCGATTTCTTCTACCGGTACATCCCATAGATACTCAAAGTGTGGCCCACCCCCTCCTAGACCGCCCGCAATCGAAGCCGCGCCAGCCCTAATACCATCATTCGAGAAGTCAATCGTCGCCATATGCTTAGCAATCTTAATAAAGGTGTTATTTTTAGCAAGTTTCGTTAAGTTCGATTCCCCCTCGACAAACACATCCTTAATGCCAAGCTCTTCCAAATCGTGCTGGAAATTAAGTTTGTAGTCGTATTTAAACATCGGAATCGTCGCATCAATCCTCGTTATTACACCTTTTTTAAAGTTCTCCGCTTTTAATGGTTTCAAATTATTAATATATTCAGATACCTTTTCCGCAGTAAGTCCGTTTATGAAATCAATCAATTCACCATTTTTTGGCATAATGCCAACATACTGAAGAGTAGTACCGTTATACTCTTTTAGATCTTTCGCGAACACCTTTACTTCATCGGTAAAATCGAAATAAAAGTCGGTCGAATGATACTCTTTACCATAATTAGCATTCAGTTCTTTTATATAGCGGTCAACATATTTCTCGACATTTGTTTCGATATCATAATCGGAAGAATTGATATATTCTTTTACTTCATCGGACTGAAGCCATTTTTTGTATTCTCCGGTAACTTTCTCCCTAATAGTATCTTCGCCCTTATCTTTTAAGATATCATAGTTATTAAAGCTCGCCCCAATCGTTACAGCCTTACGATTTTCGAAGTCGCCAAATTTCATACTCTCATACCAATCTGGGTCAAGAAGAGCACGAATCGACTGTGTATAATTCTCATGCATAAAATCCGCACTATATCCACTTAAGCTTTCACTGAGACATTTAACCTTGTTGCTGCTCGGCTCACATTGAAGCTGGTTCTCCCAATATTGATCAATCGCCAGAGCGTTTACTAAAGCAAATGACAATTCCGTCACGTCGGCATCACTCAGGGCATTATCAACTAAACCAAGCGTCTTATCGCTTATCCACTTATTAACATTCTTCGCATCTTTAAATGAATCAAAGACCACGTCAGCATTATAATTTGTCCTTAAACCATCGATATAACTATCTAAAACTTGATCTTTAAAATCATCCCGAATAAACATCGCATTTGCAAGAGATATATTTTTACTATTAATATATCTCTTTGGCTTATAGTCACCAGTAATAAATTCTATCTGCTTCTTTGTATTACCGTCTGCACCATCTTTTAGCATAGCTAAAGCATACTTAATTGAAAGCGGGCTATAAACAACATTCTTTTCCTTTTTCTCAAGCTGCAAGAATTTTAAGTCGAAGTCGCTAAGCTCATTATTATTCAGTCGATAAGTCAAAACGTCTAGGTTTGTATTATTAACATTTGTAATATTAGATTCTTGCTCATCCGACTTCATTCCAAACATCACATAAGCTAATATTCCGCAAGCAATTAGCAATATGACTACTATTATCGCTAGAATACCAGAGCGTTTCTTACTCTTTTCTTTTCTCTCGGCTTTTTCATTTGTCGCAATTACGGGTCCATCTACAACCTTAATATTCTCTTCGGCTTTTTTCGCCTCTTCTTCTGCTCGAGCGATAGCTTCTTTGTCAACTTCCAACTCATTACCTATCAAACCAAAACCATCACCGCCAATACTATCACTTAAACTAGTATCAACATTTGGGCTTGCAGACATCATCTCTTTCGCTTTTTTATTAGTATCTTCACCTTCTTGCGGATCATTGCTCATTAATAAATCTCCCACTTTTCTTCATTTAATTATACGCTAAAACTACCTATTCGCCTAGTCATAAGCTTTTTAGCACTCTCTGCTTGACAGTGCTAATTCTCCGCGCTACACTATAATTATAACTAATTTATAGGAGAAAAATTCATGGCAATCAAACCCCTTGCCGATCGCGTCGTCGCTCAAAAAGATGCCGCAGTCGAGCAAACCGCCTCTGGTATTCTTCTCGGCGAAGCAAAAGAGAAGCAGAACACCGCAGTCGTCGAATCCGTTGGCCCAGATGTCAAAAATGTAAAAAAGGGCGACCGCATTCTCTATCGCGATTATTCCGCATCTGAAATTAAATATAATAATACCGAGTATCTCATCATCAAAGAAGAAGATATCTTGGCAACATTGTAAGGAGTATCTATGGCAAAAAAAGTATTTTATGATGCCGAAGCTCGCGAGAAAATCCTCGGCGGCGCTAAGGCCCTCTACGACGCCGTCAAGGTCACCTTTGGTCCTAAGGGTCGTAATGTCGTTATTGAAAAAAGTTATGGCGCACCAACCATTACGCACGACGGTGTCACCGTCGCCGAAGCTATTGAACTTCCAAAAGAAGACGACGAAACTCTCGGCTACGAAATGGGCGCTAAACTTATTAAAACTGCCGCCCAAAAACTCAACAAAGTCGCCGGCGATGGTACTACTACCGTAACTGTCCTTACCTATAATATTATCGCCGAAGCCAATAAGCTCATTGCTGCTGGCCATAACCCAATGGATCTCCGTAAAGGCATTGAAGCTGCTGGCGCCGAAATCGTCAAAGGTATTAATAAAACTGCCGAAAAAATTGATGGCGATAGTCAAAAAATTGCCGAAGTTGCCACTATTTCCGCCAGTGACGCCGAAATCGGCAAACTTATCGCTGACGTAATCGAAAAAATCGGCAAAGACGGCGTCGTCACAGTAGAGCAGGGGCAAGGCCTCGAAATGCAATCCGAAATCACCGAAGGGTTCACTTACGACAAAGGTTACGCATCTGCCTTCTTTATTACTGATACTAATCGTCAAGAAGCCATCTTCGATAAACCGGAAATCCTCATTACTGACAAGAAAATCTCTGCTGTTAACGACATTGTACCATTCCTCGAAAAAATGGCTCAAACTGGCCGCAAAGATCTTGTTATTATAGCCGAGGAAGTTGAAGGCGAAGCGCTCAGTGTCCTTGTTCTCAATAAGCTTAAAGGTGTATTTAATACACTAGTTCTTAAAGCGCCGGCTTTTGGCGATCGCCGTAAAGAAATCATGGAAGATATCGCTATTCTCACTGGCGCCACCGTAGTCTCTGCCGATAAAGGAATGAGCCTCGAAAACTCCGGTCTCGAAGTTCTCGGTTCTGCACATAAAATTATTGCTACTAAAGATGAAACAACTATTATTAAGGGTGCAGGGAAGCAAGCAGAGCTCAAAGCTCGTATTGCTCAAATTGAAGCTCAAGCCGAAGCCTCGAATTCTGACTACGAAACTGGCGAATTCAATAAACGCGCCGCCGCTCTCAAAGGTCGTGTCGCAGTTATTAAGGTCGGCGGCGCCACCGAAACCGAAATTGACGAAAAGAAATATCGCGTCGATGATGCCGTTGCTGCCACTAAAGCTGCCCTCGATGAAGGTATCGTTCCTGGCGGTGGCGTTACATTAGTAAACCTCAGCAAAAACCTCAAGGACGACAATGCAGGCTTCACTATCCTCAAGAACGCGCTTAAGGCTCCATTCATTCATATTACAGAAAATGCCGGCCTCAACAGCCAAGCCCTTCTTGCTCAAGTCGAGTCCGCCAAAGATGGTCAAGGAGTAGATGTAATGACCCCAGGAAAAGGTCTCATTGACCTTAAAAAGGCTGGCATTATCGATCCAGCTCGCGTCACTCGCGAAGCTATTCAAAATGCCGTCAGTATTGCTGCAACTACTATTACTATGGGCGCCCTCGTCGTTGAGCTTCCAGAAAAAGACAACAGCGCTGCAGCTGGTGCTGGCATGGGTGGAATGTACTAAAGACACACCTCTAAAAACCTCACACAAAAAATACCCCTTCACAGGGGTATTTTCTTTTCTCTTAAAATTACTCTTCCTCGCTATCAACAGACATTTGGATTCCGAGTTTATCAATAAACTCAACAATAAATATTAGAGCTTCACCTCTAGCCTTTTCGTCCGTAATATCACGTGCAGCATTATATGCCGGCTCAATACAGGCCTTATCCTCGGTCAACTCAAGAATGTCTTTATATATCATAAACTTCTTTTCAATCGGAATATCTACCTTCTCAAGAATTGGGCGAAGGTCACCCAGAGCCATCGTCTTAACTTTATCTAAATCCGGATCACCATACTGCGCCTTCATTGTTTCAATTGGAACAATAGGAGTGGTTTCAGCTGGTACTGGTGTTTCGGGTGTAACTGACGAGACGACTGCGGAATCCGACACGGCTGTAGCTTCCGACGCAACGCCAGCCTCCGGCGCCACCTCTGCAACTGAATCATCAGCCTGTGGAGCAATATCAACCGCCCCACTCGTAGCTGTCGTTGCGCTACCACTATTCGTAATACTATTTATTGCTTGCTGCAACTCATCGGGAGTCGCTACATTTCCTTGATCCATTTTTGGCCCACCTTTTTATCTAATAACTTATTCCTACTTACTATAATAACATTCTTATGTTTAATCGACAAATAAACTAAATTCGCAAAAAACGCACTAACTTATCAAGTAAATCTAATTTAACTGGCTCCATCGGTAGCTTCGACCCAAAAACATCTACGATCTGTTCACCCTCCGCTTCGGGAAAATACACCACCACACGTGCGCCAAAACGCTTTCTTGGCATTAGTATAATCGAATAATGATTATTCTCATTCAATATACCAAAAGAACGGAAATCATTAAATAAGTATAAATTATTACCCTCAGACAGACCTTTATCAGAAAGAGAATAATGTAATAATCTCGGGCTACGCATGGTATAAGTCAAAAGCGCAATCACCGCCACAATAATCAACAATAGAAATGTCCACTGTTGCATTAGAATTGCAATTACACATAACACTATTGTTATAATTGCTAAACCAATATACCAACCCATATTCTTTTTATACTCAATATGTTCGCGAGCTTCCCAGTTCACTAAAGTCTTCTTTGCCATACTGAAAGTATAACATAAGTACTAATATATTTTTACGTCAAAAAACGCCCAATTTCTTGAGCGTCTTTTGGCGGAGGGTGAGAGATTCGAACTCTCGCACCAGCTTTCGCCAGTCTAACGATTTAGCAAACCGTCCCCTTCAACCACTTGGGTAACCCTCCAATATTTTATATCTTAGCACATTATTAATTATTTGCATATTGATTTGCCAAACCTAAAACAATAATGTATAATTTAAGCAACTTTAAGGATTAATTAGAGCACTCAAATATGAAAAATATCATCAAAAGAACAGGGCAAACCTTTACTGGCGCAGCAACCATGGTAACTCTTTTGGCCGGCCGCGCTATGGCATCGATGGATTATAGTAATCCCGCACAGGCAGGTGCAGAAGCTGCTCGCGGCAATGGTATGCCAGCCGAACTAGTTGGCGCTACTGGCGTCTTCACTCGCATTACTAATACTATCCTTTTCGCCGTAGGTATTATTTCTGTTGCTATGCTTATCTACGGTGGCCTTCGTTATATAATCTCCGGCGGTGATAGTAAAAAAGTTACCGACGCTAAAAATACTATTATGTATGCTATTATTGGCCTTATTATAGCTATTCTATCTTACGCTATCGTCAACTTTGTCATCAGTGCCGTTGGTGGCGCTACTTCTGTCTAATTTATCCACTCCTTGCGACCAATACCACCGACATATTCTTCGCCCCGGCTTCTCGCATCTCTCGACAAGCCGCCATCATACTACTTCCAGTTGTCCATACATCATCAATTAGTAAATACTCCATTTTTGTATTAAGGCTATCTTTTACAAAATAAGCACTGCTAGCTTGTTTTCTACGCTTATCTACATCTGCGCCCACCTGCACTGTATTATTACGTCTCCTTAATACCATCTCGCATCTTCCTCCACATTTTCAAGCCACCTTCTTCGCTAATAGCTTCGTGTGATCAAAACCACGCTCTCTAATATGTTTTGCAATTGTCGGTAATGGTATAAATACGCTATTTTTTGAAAAATCACCAAATATCTTAAAAAATAAATCCGCAATTATTGCCGCACAACATCTTATTGAATGATATTTATATAAATATATTAAGTCCTTTAGTAACCCATCCCTTGTATTAATATAATATTGCCGACGAAAGGGTAGGGAACAATGCTTACAAACTTGCCCATCCAATTTGCCGCCACAATTCAAGCATAATCAATTATTATCGCTTATGATGTATTTTTTACAACAATCACATACTAATCCACCCACTTTTCCACACGATATACAGGAATATGGGCATAATATTTCACTCATAGTACTAATTATTGTATTTTTCACAACAAAACCTCCATTCTTCTTGATTTTAAGGATAAACCCCCATATAATAAAGCTTAAGAGTGTAAATTAGTGGAGGATTATAAAAAACTATGGCTCGTAAACAAGACGAAATGAGCTTAGACGATGAGCTCACAGCTGCCTTTTTAGAGGGCGACAACTCTGGACTAGTTGCAGAAGAGGAACCGGTGGAAACTCCAGTCAACACTCCAGCAGAAGAAACTTCTATCATTGAAGAAGACGAATATGTCGATGATGGCGAAGGTTGGGAGGATGGCGCAGACGAAATCCCAGGCCAACTTGCCGTCGACGTCTATGAAACCAACGATAAACTTATCATTAAAGCGCGTACCGCTGGCATCGAACGTAAAGATCTTGATGTTTCAATTTCTGATAATATTTTAACTATTTCCGGCGTACTTAATGGCGGCGAGGATGATAAAGCAACTCAATGGCATATTCAGGAGTGTTACTGGGGCGAATTTAGCCGCACCATCGCTCTGCCAGTTCAAGTCAAAGAAGATGGCGTTGAAGCCGTATTAAAAGATGGCGTCTTAACTATTTCCTTCGAAAAAGAAAAGACCGAAGCACCAAAACGCATCACTATTAATTAGTAAAAATCGCCCCCAATAAGGGGCGATTTTTTTATTTATAGCTTCTTCTTTAAGTGCCGTTTAAACTATTCAGAATAAAGTTTACAATCGCAAACGCCGACAAGCATATTATCAGACCAATAATCCCATATAATATAGTATTCTTACCTCTCTGAACTCTATTAGGCTCGCCTTGAGAAGTCATATAATAATAGCCGCCAATTATCACCATGATTACTGCTACTACACCAATAATACCAAAAGTAGCATTCAGTATGTTTCGTATTACTACAGACAAATCTGGCCCATCCGGCACTACTATAGTACTATTCGCGTTAGCTATATCCGGCGATATAGTCTCAGTTGTACTTTCTGGAGTAATAGTACTTAAAAAATAATAAAGACTATGCATAATGCGCATATATAAATAATACCATAAACAAAATACCCCCTACATAAGAGAGGGTATTATATCAATAAAGAGTCTATTATCCCATCAAGCCATTCAAGACAAAGTTTACAATCGCAAACGCTAACAATACAACTACAAGACCAATGATGCCATACATGATTGTGCTCTTAGCTTTTTGAGTCTTCTGAGAATCACCCTCTGAAGTAGTATAATGAATACCGCCAAGAATAATATAAATTACCGCTACGATACCAATTACACCAAATATTACATTAAGTATTGTTGCAATCATCTTATTTAAGTCAGTCTCGGCACCAGGATTAACATTTTCTACACCATTCTTAGCATTTTGAGTAGCCGTAGAACCGCCACTACTTTCTTCACCGCCCGCCGTATCAGCAAAAACACGCACTCCAGTCGTTGCAACAGTCAAAGCCGCAATCGTCAGAGCCGCTCCAGTCTCTTTTATAAAATTCTTTATCATATTCATTACTTAATAATCTCCTTATCTATAAATAGAATAACATAAATTACATAAAAAAGCACCCTCACACAGAGGGCACTTTATAAGAATCGTTTTTCGTTTAGTCGCCAACAAGAGCGCTAAGTACAAAGTTCACAATCGCATAGGCAAGAATTGCAATTACAAGACCGATAATACCATACATAATCGTGTCCTTTCCTTTCTTAACCTTCTGCGTATCGCCCTGAGATGTAGCATAATTAACACCACCAATAATAATCATAATAACCGCTACCATACCTACAGCAAAAATAACCGTATTTATGATAGTCTTAATAAGATCATTGAGGTCACTATCATTACAGGAATCTGGATTATTTGCCAAAACACCAGCCTGCGCACAGTCACCCGATGTCTTACCATAAATAGTGTGATATTCATCATTATATGTTATTTGTTGACAACGTACATAAGAATCGTCCGGCCTACTATCAATCGCAAGATTAGGGTACTTATTCCCATCACCAACACAGCTATCAAGCGCAAAAATTGGCCCGCCAAGCAAAACAGTCGCAAAAACCGCTAACACTAGCGCCTTCATTAGTTCACCAACTTTTTTCATTCGTATTTCTCCTTATTATTAAAACGAAAAACTCTAATCTAATTTTATCATATCATTAAGCTTATTTGTAAAGATTTTTACAAATCATGCATTACAAACTGCACAATCGCGAAAGCCGCTAACGCAATTATCATACCGATTAATCCATACATAATCGTATTCTTCGCTTTCTGAGTTCTCTGTGAGTCGCCTTGAGACATTATATAATTAACGCCACCTATTACAACCATAATCACCGCAATCACGCCAATTATCGCAAAAACCACCGATAAAACATTCTTTACCGTACTCTCCAAACTCACATTTCCACCCTCAACTTTCGAAACTTGTTCCCCAATATCTACAGCCATTATTTTCATTTCTTCTATCATTCTTCCTCCTTTATTAATAACAGTTATTTTTTGCAATACCTCTAATTGCCGTTATTGCCGAAGCGGGCTCGCCACTAGGGCTATATGTTACAGTTGTCGGATCGATCCTTAGGACCGTCGCCGCCACACAGGCTGCCGCCGCATACGCCCCTAATCTATTTTGATGCACAATATCGCCAAATACTTTATAACCTTTATTTTGCGCCATATACAACGTATCACCATCATTTATCGTTTTTACAGTCAAACCCGTATCATTTGCCACTCTTTTTGCAACATTTGTTGCGACCGCATTAGCCGTAGACCTATTATTTGATTTATACCAAGTCTTTCTAATATAAATGATTACTTTATTGTTTTGTTTTTTGACTTCTCTCGCAATCGCTACCGCCCCTTTATAGAAAACCTCTTCATTAACCGCCGCATCGGTTTGCTCTTGAAGAATTACAACATCATAATATTTTCTAATATTTGTCGGTCGTGCAATTAAATTCCCAATAAGAGTAGAACCCCCAGCCGACACGCGCGTTGAGCTAACATTTGAACCACGATTTCTAACAATCGAAACAAACTTCTGATCTATATCTTCCACAAACGTCTTACTATTTCCAACCCATAAGACTTTCAGCTCTTTAACAGTGATCTGAACACTTAATTCTATATTTTCGTTTATCTCATTTTTAACGTTCGCCTTAATAGTTGCCTTACCAGAACTATTTGCCGTAATTGTACCATTATTATCCACGCTCGCAACCTTATTATTACTCGAAGACCACTTTATACTCCCACTATTATTCTTAACCGTAGCTTTTGTTGTTTCGCCATTAAATAAAGTAGTTTTACCAACACTTATCGTCGGCTTCTGTGGATTAATTACTGTCACCTTTGCTATGTCTGAGATATTATTTCTACTTGTTGCAGAAACCATTGTTACACCACCACTCTTTGCCAATATTTTTCCTTCTTGGTCTACTGTCGCCACATTCTCGTCCGACGATGCCCATATTATACTTTTATCAACCGCATTTTCCGGATACACTTTTACGCTTAGCTGTTCAGTTTGGCCAATCTTTAAGCTTACTGTTTTTTTAGATAAGCTCACCACCGACACTTTCCATTCCAAATCTTGTTTAGGGCGTTTAATGGGCTCTTCTACAATTTCTTTTTCCGAATCAGGAATCGGACCATCCTCTCCTTTATTAATGGAGCGCTCCGTAGCTGTTCCGCTTGGAGCTTCACCATCTAATGCGCCTAAAATAAACTCGGTTATCGCAAAAGCAGCCAAGGTAACAATTAAGCCAATAATGGCATACATAATCGTACTCTTCGCACTTTTAATCCTTTCCGGCTCCCCCTGCGAAGTCATATATTTAATACCACCAATCACTACTACGATTACCGCAATAATACCCACCCAGAGATAAACCACCTCAAGTATATTACGTATTTTTCCTTGCAGAGCGGCCTCATTTGAGCCTTCACCATAACCACATATTAACGGATCATAATAATCGGCTGTTCCACAAGCTGTTTGTCTTGCAAATACAGGAATTGTCGTTTCTAACAGTATCACTCCAAGCAAAAACACGACTAACCCAAACCTAAACAATATTTTTTTCCAATTAGCCATTTACAGCATTAACCACCAAGTTCACAATTGCCGCTGCTAACAATGTAATCGCTAAACCGATTGCCGCATACGTAATAGTGTTTTTTGCTTTTGCTATTTTTTGTGAATCGCCAGCACTCGTCACATAGGAAATGCCACCTATCACTATAATAACGGCGCATACTATTCCAGCCCACAAGAAAGCCGTATTAAATATTTCCACAAAGAACATATCATCTTCCGCCGCGGCGCCACTTGCGATATCAACAATCGCACCAGAAATCAGTGAAGCAGTCATACAAACTACCAAACCAATCAATGCATTAGTAATCGTCTTTTTTCCGCTCGAGACCTTCCCGCTATCACCTCTAGATAACATGTAGAGATAGCCGCCCCAAATTACGAAGCCTACACAAACATAGCCGACAATCTGCAACACCATTGTTACGATATTCAGAATAATCTTCCAAATCATCGACCTAATTTCTTCTTGCCCTTCAGGCTGTTTGCCTTCACAAACCTCCGAAACGCCTTCATACCAAGCACGCAACCCCATAAAACGCTTGCCACCACAATCTGCACCGCCACCTTCACCTTCACTAGCAAAAACACTCCCAACTGGCATTAGCAACGTAATAGCTAAGAAGAAAACTATAAATAAGCTCAAAAAAATCTTTTTCATCTCTTTATTTCTCTATTAATAATCCCTTCACTATTTACATAATTTGCCGCTTCCTCGTCTGGAACAAATAATAACACCACCCCAGCTCCAATCGCCCAAATTACAATTCCAATTACAATCTCGAATAAGCGAGCTTTCGCCTTCGTTACTTGCTGCTCATTGTCGCGCGCCGTCATAATTAAATAGCCACAATATATTAAACCGATTGTCGCGATTACACCAATCCCAATAGAGAAAATTGAAATCACAAAAATAATAATATCCTTAATCGTCTGTTCTCCATCATTTTCTGCGTCTTCACACCATTCTTTCAGGATAGTAGCACATTGCCGAGAGCGACTCGGCTCAATTTGTACGCCTTCCGCATCGTCTGCCCACACTAGATTACCGCCAATTAAAACAGCACTAACTACAAGTGTAGTTATAATAATCCCCGCCCTTACTAGTAAACACTTAATCTTCATGAATTATACCTTTTGACCTAACATATTCTTATAAGGATATTATAACATAAGCACTCGTATACTCCACCGCACAACAATATATAATCAGTCATCAGTAAAAACATCCCCGTAAATACTTGACTAAAAAGCTTATGTGTGGTATAATAGAATAGCTATGAGTAGGTGGCTTAGAAACATAACCTTATCCATTATTGCGGCCATTATAAGTATTACGACTTTAACTGGTCCAGTTTTTGCAACACCTACAAACCCAACTAATCCAGATACAACCACTACCACTCCAGCAAACCCCGATGAACCCAGTAATCCCAGTACAGATACTACAGAAGAAGAAACCCCAGAAGAAGAAACCCCAGAAGAAGAGCAGGCCGAGGAAGCTGTCACTTGTTTTGATCAAGTTGGCGGCATTGGTTGGCTCGTCTGTCCAGGCACAAAATTCCTAGCAACCGTTATCGATGGCGCCTATAATGTCTTAGATAAACTACTGCTCATCGATCCATTGCCAAGCGACCCTAAGTCACCCGTCGTCATTGTTTGGGATTATATTAGAGATCTTACTAATCTTATTTTTGTATGTTTCTTCTTATTTATCATCTTCTCTCAGTTAACCGGAATTGGTATTAATAACTACGGTATTAAACGCGTGTTACCACGTCTAATTATTGCCGCAATCCTCATTAATCTCAGTTATATCATTTGCACTCTCGCTGTTGATCTTAGTAATATAATCGGCTTAGCGTCTCGCGATGTATTTCAAAATATCCAAGACACCGCTATTGCTAATGGCACAATCAATAAGTTCGTATCGGGAGTATCATTCGCCAACATTGTAGCAACTGTTTTAGGTATTGGCACTGTTGGCGCAGCGTCCTTAGCTTTTACTGGCGGCCTTGTTGGCGCATTTTGGCTACTTTTACCAGTGGTTTTTTCTGGTTTTATTGCCATCATATCAGCCGTCATTACAATGGCAGCTCGTCAAGCATTAATCTTTCTCTTAGTTATGATCTCGCCGCTCGCTTTTGTTTGTTATTTATTACCAAACACCGAAAAATGGTTTCGCATTTGGTATCAAATGTTCTTCCGAATGATTTTCTTTTACCCAATGTTTGTCGTTCTTTATAGCGCTTCTCGGCTCGCCGGTTTTATCACTATTACTTCTGCAACCGACTGGCTCGGAGTAATACTTGGCATTGCAATCCAGATTCTACCACTATTCCTATCAATTCCACTCATGCGTATGTCTGGCACCGTTCTCGGCGGTATTGATCGCGCCGTTCGTCGCATCACCGACCCCGCAACTGGACTGGTACGCCGCCGTGCCGCAGAGGGTCACGCCCTCGCTCGTGCCCGCCAGCTTAATAGCACTAATAATATCCCTCATAACCGTCTCGCTCGCTGGCTCGAACAGCGCCGCACCAATCGCGAATTCGATCTCCAACAAGAAACCGCCACATACCGCGACACTTTCTTAGCTAATTCCGCCACTAGTATGGTTCGTGGCAAGGATCGCAAACGTCTTACTGGCCGCGGAGTCCGCTACTATAATATGCAAGCCCGCAAAATGCAAAACCAAATCGCTCGCACTCAGTTCGAAACCGACATAGATGAAGGTTTCGACGACGGTTCCGCAGCCAGCAAATTGCCAATTGTAAGTCATATGCATAATGCTCAAATCGCACGTACTAATCGCGCCTTTATGGACGCTGTTATCGATGATCATGTCGCTAAAACTCGTCAACACAGCGTTGCTCGCACTAATATGGAAAATCGCGCTAAACGCATTCACGAAGCACTTAGCGACGAAAATGCCCGTGCTAATACTCAAATCTATCAGCAAGTTACCTCCGCCTTCCGTCAAAGCAATAACCCAGCCGCAGGCAGCGCAGAAGAACTTGCTATTAAACGTTCCGTTAATGATGTTCTTGCTGATGCTATCTCTCAAAAACGTCGCGTCGATTCTGAAATGAAGAGTAACTATCTAGAACTTTACGACGACTCTCCAGCTGGCAAATATGTTCAAAACCAACTCGTCGAAGCTATCAAGACTCACGATTATAATTCCGCTTCTGCTGCCATGATTACTATGGCAAAGCGCGGCGACCATGGCGACCTTATCCGCACCATGATTGATCATTCTAGTGAAATTAGCGATAACTTTGCAATGCAAAAAAATATGGCCGATACTGGCCTTGCCCTCAAGAACGACAACCTATTCCTCTGGGCTTGGGCTAAAGCAAATATGATTCGTCGCGGTATGAGCGACAGCAACAATCCAAGTACCCCGGATCAAAACGTTGCTTCCTATATCGATATGGCTACCTTCCTTAAGGGAGATTATATGGCCGGCGATGGTGCAGGAACACATGATAAGCTTCAAAAAGCTTCACTAAAGCAAATCTTTGAGGATCTTAGTAGCTGGGGACCAATCGCTTCACAAGATCGCACTGTCTTTAAAGAAATGTTTAAACTTATTCAAGATGGTCATATCCCAATTCAAACCGACGCAAACGGCAATAACGTTTACCCACTATTGTTCCCAGAAAAATACGCCCGCTCCGCTGCTGCATCTGGCCTTATGGATGGTGAGCAACTTGCAACATTCAATAAGCTCCTCACTGGCGGCTATGACAGCAAAGCTGCCCAACAATCTAGCTGGTTCTACGCCAATCAAGGCATGATTGAAGAGAATCTCATGAGTTATGTTAATAACATGGTTGCTAATCAACTTGTTAACTCTAAGGGCTCAACCATTAAAGATATTAATGGGGCATTACTTGCTATACATCCGAACGATTACATTGAAAAACAAGTTGACGGCCGAACCGTTAAAGTTAGCTCGCAACTATATAATGCATTCGATAAACAACGTAATGCCCTCAACAAGCAAAGTGCTACCAACCAACGCAGCTCAATGAATAAAGAAATACGCCAAATGTTCGGCATTAATCTTGATTAATATAAAAACAAACATCCCACCGAATATAATTATTTGCGATTATGTTAAAATATAGGTATGGCTCAATATAAGGTCCCTCAAGACGTCGAGGCAGAAGATAAGCTCCTCGGACCATTTACTTTTCGTCAATTCATCTACCTGATGATTATTGGCGGCTTAGTTGGCCTAGGAGTTCTACTCTGGGGAATATTTCCACCTCTCATTATTATTTTGGTTCCGCCAATATTGCTTCTTGGTACCTTAGCTTTGCCTCTCAAAAAGGATCAACCGATGGAGACTTATCTATCTGCTGTCGTATCTTTTTACCTTAAACCACATGTTCGTACTTGGGAGCCTGGAGAACCAGAATCCACTATCATAATTACAGCTCCAAAACAAACTGACGAAAAACATATTAAAGACCTCGACCAAGACGAAGCTATGCATCGTTTATCGTTTCTCGCCGACATCATCGATACTGAGGGCTACGCTATCAAGGGTGTTACGCCGAACAGTGGCGTTAAAGAAGAAATCTACGCCGAAGCCAACGGTACTCTAGATATGTTCGACAACCCAACCGCCAGCAACAATTCTATTAATCAAACTCTTCAAGATAGCGCCATATCACGTCATACTGAGGCTATTAATCAAATGCGAGCTGCTATTGAAAAAAATCAACAGCCAACTAACTCAACTAACTCAACTATCCAGACTAACCACAATACACAGCAATCAACTACAATAATGACATCCCAAATATCGCCACCTAATATAACTCAATCACAACCAATCCAACCCGCCCCAACTTCAGCACCAACTCTCCAACCGCCCATACTACCTCAAAACCCCATAGTTACCGAGTCAATAACATCTATTAATCAAACTCAAGAACCATCTATTGAAAATCAAAACCCACTCAATGATACTGCCGTCAAAACTAATAATGTTATTATTAAGCCAGACTCAATTGCTGCCGAAATTGAGACAGAAAAAAACAATGCTAACACCGCAACTATAGCCGAGCGTAAGGTCGAAAGAGAAGCGGTCATCAAACAAACCGACCCTAACCTGCTTAATTTAGCCAATAACAACGACTTCTCCATTGAAACTATTGCAAAACAAGCAAAACGCATTAAAGAAAAGAAAGACGACGAAGTATATATTTCATTACATTAAGGAGTAAACGTGCAACCAAATCAACCACAAGCAATACCTCAGCAAAACCCTCAAGCAACGCCGCAGCCACAAGCTATCGTGAGCCAACAACCGCCAAACCAGCTGCAAGCCCAAACACAACAACAAACCACCCCTAAACAAAAGGAAACCCCCACTTCCACTCAGGCTACCTTAATTATTTCCGAACTTCGCGACTCAATGGTTATTATGAAGGATGGATCTTTTCGCGCCGTAGTAGCATGTAAATCTATCAACTTTGATCTCATGTCCGACGCTGAACGTGAAGCTGTCGAATATTCATATCAAAACTTCTTAAATTCTTTAAACTTTACCGTCCAAATTCTAATTCGCTCCCAACGTGTCGATATTGGCCCATATCTCGATCGCCTCACCGAACTTCGTCGCAATAATGATAACATGCTCCTCGGTATTTTAATGGATGACTATATCGACTTCATTGATGAATTGTCTCAAGAGGCAAATATTATGGATAAGTCATTCTTTATTGTTATTCCATATTACACATCTTCTGAGGCCGAAAAAGCCGTAACTCAAACCAAAAACTTCTTTAAATCTTTTAATCGTACTAAAGGCCCAACCGTAACTCGCATCGATCGCTCTACCTACGATAAGGCTATTACAGAAATCAATAACCGTGTCGAAGCTGTAATATCTGGTCTATTCCAAATCGGCATTCATTCTGTCCGTTTAAACACTAAAGAGCTTGGTCAACTTTATTATAATTTCAATAACCCAGACACTGCAGTTCGTGAACCACTCGGAGATTTTAATAAACTAGCCCATCTTTACGTCAAAAAGGGTGAACCTGGAACAGAAGGGAGTCAACAATAATGGCAAAAGCAAAACAACTCAGCGCTGCTGATATTGCCGCACAGGCACAACTTCAAGAAGAAGTCGAAATTCAAAAAGCTTTCGAAACTGGTATTACTACTTTACGTGACCTTATTTCGCCATCTAGTATCGAAATTCACTCTGATTATTTTCGCC
Source organism: uncultured Candidatus Saccharibacteria bacterium (assembly GCA_947303945.1). Taxonomy (GTDB): domain Bacteria; phylum Patescibacteriota; class Saccharimonadia; order Saccharimonadales; family Saccharimonadaceae; genus UBA2834. The sequence continues at coordinate 77,015 of CAMYZS010000001.1, forward strand.
TCGGTACTAAGTATGGCCGCACTCTCTATGTCTATGGCTACCCACGCATGCTCTATACGGGATGGCTTAGCTCAATCATCAATATTGATGAAGTTATAGATGTTTCAATGTATATTTATCCAGTTGATACTAGCGTCGTAATGAAGAATCTCACCAAAAAAGTTACTCAGCTCGAAGCTAGTATGAATATAAATAACGAAAAGGGTAAAGTTCGCGACCCAGAACTTGAAGCTGCAATTACCGATGCTGAGGATCTCCGCGATCAACTTCAAATTGGCGCTGAAAAATTCTTCCGCTACGGTCTCTATGTCACAATCTACGCCGACTCACTTGATGAACTTCAATTTGTCCAACATAAAATCGAAAATATTTTTGGTCAACAAATGGTATTTAGTAAAGTCGCTAGCTCACAACAAGAGCAGGGCATGAATAGTACTATGCCCCAGTGCTCTGATCAGCTTCAAATTCGCCGCAATATGAACACTGGCGCTATTTCGACTAGCTTTCCATTCACCTCCGCCGACCTTACTCAAGAAAAAGGCATTCTCTACGGCATCAATATGCACAATAACGGTCTCGTTATCTTTGATCGCTTTACACTCGAAAATGCTAACATGGTCGTCTTTGCTAAATCTGGTGCTGGTAAATCATTTACCGTTAAGCTCGAAGCTCTCCGCTCTATGATGGTTGGCACAGAAATTCTTATCATCGACCCAGAAAACGAGTATCAAAAACTCTGCGATGCTGTCGGTGGCGCTTATGTTCGCTTAAGTCTCAATTCCGACGTCCGCATTAACCCATTCGATCTACCAAAAGTCGTCGACTCCGAGGACGCCAATGATGCGCTTCGCGCTAATCTCGTTACTCTTCATGGCCTTTTCCGTCTCATGCTCGGAAGCGGCGCCGGTCTTTCTCCAACCGAAGAAGCTGATCTCGATCAAGCACTCATCGATACTTATGCTCGCGCCGGTATTACTAACGACCCACTCACCCATACCGCTACTCCGCCAACTATCATGAATCTCTTTGATACACTTCTTCATATGGGCGGATCTGGCCCTAGTCTCGCACAACGCCTCCGCAAGTATACTACTGGTAGTTTCGCTGGCATCTTTTCGCAACAATCCAATATCGATATTAATAACCAAATGGCTGTTTTTAATATTCGCGATCTCGAAGATGAACTTCGTCCAGTTGCTATGTATATTGTTCTATCGCATATCTGGAATATTGTCCGCGCCCAACAAAAACGCCGCCTTCTTCTCGTAGATGAGGCTTGGCAGCTTATGAAATATGAAGATTCCGCAAACTTCTTGTTTAGCCTCGCTAAACGCGCTCGTAAATATTATCTCGGCCTCACTACTATTAGCCAAGACGTTGAAGATTTCATGTCATCTAAGATGGGTCGTGCTATCGTTGCAAACTCATCCATGCAACTTCTTCTTAAACAATCCGCCTCCGCTGTCGATGTCCTTTCTGACGTATTTAAACTAACCGCCGAGGAACGTAAACGTCTTTCTAATTTTCCAGTCGGTCAAGGGCTCTTCTTTGCCGGCCAAAACCATGTCCATATCCAAATTGTCGCATCTGACACCGAAGAAAGCCTCATTACCACTAACCCAACCGAAACTACTAAAAAATAAAATTATATTTATTAGACAATTCTAGTCAAATATTGTAAAATATAATTATCTATGGTCTCCACACCATCAAAACGATATCGTAGGGAACACGACCCCTATAATGGCATAGAAGAAGCGGTCATTCGCCCATCAAATATTCGCACCTCCGAACAGCAACTTTCTGATGCCGAAAAAAAAGTCACCAGCGTTCCAAAACGAGAATCTAACATAGGTGGACTAGATAATATAGGCGAAAATACACGAGAAAGCTATTCCGACACACTTCGCCGCCGTGAACGTAATCAGCCTAGTAATACTATTTTTATTAATAACACAAACAACCAAACAGGCTACAAAAACTCCGTCCGGGGAAAAAAATTATCAAACAAAGAAAAAAGAAAAAAATCAATACTCAAAAAAGCAGGTCCACTCAGTGTTATAACTGGCATTCTTTTCGGCGGCGGTATCTTCTTTTATGCCGCCCAATCAATGCTCGCTCCACATCTTTCGGCACTTTATACGCAAGCTACCGATTTACAATTCACTTCCTACAATCTGCGTAATACTCGCATTATGTCCTATATGATTGATGGTGGTAATCAAATAAAAGTTAAGAACACCCTTAAAAGAAAATTAGTTCAAAAATACACTATTTTTACGCCATATATGCAAAAACGCCTTGCCAAAAACGGTATCGAAGTAGGCCATCTAACTTCTAGTAACGATTTCGAGGCTGGACAAGCATTAATTGGCGGCAAAACTGTCTTAAAATATGGAGATAAAATAATCGACGCAAACTCCTTCCAGACAGAATTTGCTTCCAATGCCAACTTCCGCGATGCTTATTATAATGCCAAACGTGGTCGTATTGCTGGATTTTTCGACGATTCAGCGGAAGCATATTATCGGAACAAAGGCGCCACTCGTGATATTTTTGATCAATATAAGTCTAGCGGCAACGAAGACACCGATATGCAAAATTTTAAAGACACTGTATCCGATCGTGTTACTGGCACCGATAGTACAATTAATACCGTTCGCACCGAGACCGACGAAGAAACCGGTGAAGAATCAATCGTAAAAAACGGCGAAGATATCGACACTCGCAATATCGACGGCGCGACCCCAGAAGCGAAAGCTCGCGCTTTTGTTAATAATATTGCTGGAAAAGTATCAAATACCGGTGCTCGAATTTGCACCGCCTTTCGTCTCGTAAATACATTTTCAATTGTCATATCCGCCTATCAAATTTATCAATCAATTGCATACTTTTTAAGTTTCATGGAGCCAATCAGCAAAATGATGGCAGGCGAAGGAGATGCTTCAGCAATCAATGAAACCTTAAATTTCATGACCCAACAAACCGCAAGTGAAGTAAATTACGTTGGCACAGATGGTAAACCAACCACCAAAACACTTAATGGATCCATGTTAGAATCATCTGGGGCAAAACTGATTCTAGGAAATACTATCTCGCCCGAATCCGCCGTCCAACCTTTTTCGCTCGACAATATCACAAAAGCCGCAACCAGAGTCGCATTAACCACTGGCGCAACTACCGCTACCTGTTCTGGAGTTTTAGCATCGTCTGCCATCTTTTCATTAACCTCTACAGCAATACCCGGCGGAAAACTCGCTTCTTTTGTAATCGGAGCTGTCGCTCAAACCATTGGCGGAATCGCTTTAACCGGAGTAATTGCCGCCATTATCAATGCTACTATCCCTTATGTAACTAAAATGTTTGCTAGCAATATCTTCGAAACTTATACTGGCATTCCAGCCGGAGAATTATTCTCAGAAGGCGCCTCGACAGCCAACTTTTCACTCGCTACTTCAAGTAGTGCCTTCATGCCAGCATCTGCAGAGGCTGTTAAAACCCAAAATCGCCACACAACCCTCGCAATTGCCCAAGAGGCAGAAATCGATCGCCTCCATCGTAGCCCACTCGATATATCTAGCCCAAATACTTTTCTCGGCTCAATTATGTCTAAATTCTCATATCTTTCCTATTCGAATCCAATTATAACCAGCGCTACCCGTATCGCTAGCGTAGTGGGTAGCTCTACTCGCTCGCTTATCCCAACCGCTTCCGCACTTGATGATGAATTATCATACACTAGTCAACATTCGGAATGTTACAACCTCAAAAGTGCCGAATGTGATATGTACGGCTACCCAATTGTTAGCGCAGATTATTCAACTATCGATATTAGACCAGACGATCCAACATACCTAGAGGTTATTTCTCCGAATCTTGACGAGAACGGCGAAATCAAAGAAGGCTCCGAACTTGCTAAGTTTATCAACTTTTGCGTCGACCGCCAGTCCCCATGGGGCGTTATGGATGCAAATATCCTCAACGCACTCCAAACTGATGGCGGAATTGTCGTGAATAATCTACCAGTCGTTAATGATATTATCGATGTCGTTAATGCCGCCGAAGATATTGCTAATCAAAAATGGGCTACTGGCGAAAATTGTATTAATTCCAGCGATAATCCACGTTGGGATTCCGAGTTTAAATATTATCAACGCTACGTTGAAGATATGCGCATCATCCAAGGTATGGACGATCCCGAAACCGAAACTGAGAATCCCGTATTTACATATCGAAATAAATATCGCGATACTCACCCAATCGATAATAGCTTCAAAGGCACACTATCTCGCATTTCTGGCCTTAGTATGGATGATGTTGCATTTATGCTCGAATTTATAGACTATTCCAATCAAATCGCAAATTACAATCCATCCACACGCACTGCATTTGGCGACTTTATAAAACAGGAAGTTGAATTGAGCTTTACTGAAGATAAGACACCAAGCTACCATATTCTTTCTATAATCCCAAATTCAATTTTCATTGACCGTAGGAATTATATTGTATGAAAAAGATTATTAATCTACTCAAATCATGCTTCCTAATTCTGACCGCAGTCATAATTACCACCCCTACCTATGCCGCGCGTCTGAGCGAAGATATTCTAGATATGTACCACAAAAATGGTATCTACTATTATAATCCAGACGGCAACACAGATACCTGTAATACTAGCTCTACGGTTCTTAGCGGCAATGATACTGCTGAAAAAATTTGGAATTTCTTTATCCAGCAAGGCTTTTCAGATGCGCAGACCGCCGGTCTGCTTGGAAATGGCATGGCAGAATCCAGTCTCGTCGTCACTCGTTCTAGTAATGGCTCTTTTTGGGGTCTATTTCAATGGGGTGGCGGACGCAAAGAACGTCTATTTAAGAAACTCAGCGAAGCCGGTCTAAGTAAATACACCACACAAGAATACTGGGGAGTAGACGCCAAGAATAAAATACCAGAAAGCGACTATAATCAAATTCTTCAAATTGAGCTCGAATATACTATGGAGGAAAAAGACCTCAATTGGCAAGAAGAAATTAAAAAAGCAAATACCCCCGAACTCGCAGCCGAAATCTTTCTTGTCCTTTTTGAGCGCGCAACTAATGGAGAATCCGAAATAGTCTATTACGCTCCTTATTCAGGCCTCCTATACCAGGGAGCCAAAGCTCGTCGTGACTTCGCGAAAGAATTTTATAAAAAATATGCTGGCAAAGGAGTTCAAAGCTCGGGTAGTATAAATGGAAATGTTGAAAACGGCAAGAATGTCACAATTATTGGTGATTCAATTACTGAGGATTCAAAGTCCGCCCTTTTGAAAAAGTTTCCAGAAATTAGCGATTCAGATATTAATGGTCGCGTCAGTCGTCCGTGGAACGAAGGTATAATCGTAGCAAAAAGTATGAATCTCAAAAACATTATCGTTTATGCTCTGGGGACTAATACGGACGACCTTACGAAAGCTCGGGTCGAAGATACTATTACGGCACTTGGCGTAGATAAAACCATTGTATTTGTAACCAATTATGATGGTAAGCATGAAGGCATGTTTGATTCGAATAATAATATTTTCAAAGAAATCGCTAAAGAAAATTCTAATATTATAATTGCCGATTGGGCACAAACCGTCAGCCAAAATCCCGAAACTTATCTCTATAAAGATATGGTCCACCCAAACTCAGCTGGCGCCAACTTATTTGCCGAAACAATTTGGAAAGCTATCAACTCTAATACTAACGAAAATGGCTGTAGCATAAACGGCGAGTTCCAAGCCTTAGTTCTCGACTATGCTTGGCCAAATTACCACCCATCACCATGGCATGATCGCATGCCAGCTTATGCAGAAGCAGTCAATCGCTCCATGAGTGAAGGCCGTTATGTTGGCGGGTCAGTTGCTGGTGTTCCTGGCATTGATTGCGGCGGTTTCGTTACAATTCTAGTACAGAACTCCGGTCTTGAACCAAACTATAATGACGGCCTCGGCGCAACCGACGAGCAGGAAGCTTGGGTAAAATCACACAACTGGCAATTAATAAATAGCTCTCCTGGCACAAAAGTCGATACTAGTCTTTTACAACCCGGTGATATAGCATTTTCTCATGGGCATACCTTTATTTATGTAGGTGAAATACCTGGTTTTGATAGCGTAATTGCCTCAGCCTCATACTCCACGCACGGGTCAGGACGCGCGCCAATGGCTGGTAGGGAAGATTTAACTTTTGGTAATGGTGTTATTGTCCGTTGGTATCGTAACCCAGACTTCCACCCATCTGAAACCCCGTCATTCCCTAAAAACATATCAGGTGCAAGAACCACTAAAGATGCCCCACCTGGAGCAGTTCTTCTCAAAGACCACCATATTACTTTCTATGGTGCTGGCGCTTCAGAAAATGGCGGCTATACTGGCAGGAATGCAAGTGAGAAATATAATAATGGTCGTCTTGCGCCTGGCCAAGCTGCTAGTAGTTATCTTCCACTTGGCACGGTTGTTTATGTACAAACCCAACCTAGCGGTGAAGCATCTTATGCGCATGGTAAATACTTCCTAATTACCGATCGCGGGGCAGGGAGAATTGACGGTGATTATAATCTCGATATATTCCACGACGTCGCAAAACCATCTGACAATAATTATCCACCATACGGTTCATCGTCAACCGCAAGAATATATAAAGTAGCCGAAAACGTTTCATGGTCAACATTTAAAGCAAAATACGGGTGGTAACATGCAACTAATAAAGAATCTAAATTCAAAACAACGTCTTGCTTTCTTTCTAACTTCAATCATTATTATTATTGGAATTATTTACTTTATTGCTACATATACTAATCGTATCGGAAAAGTTGAAGTTACCGTTCAATATGCGCCATATGTAGCTACTATTGAATTAAATAATACTAAAATAAACAACCATTCCAAAACTTGGTTAAAACCAGGCATATATAAAGCGGTTATAAGATCCGATCATTTCGAATCAATTGAACGTGATATAGAAATATCAAACGACTATAAATATATTGTTGGCACTATGAATGCAGCTGATAGTGAAGGCAAGGACTATATCAATTCTCATAAACAAGAATTTATCGAAACAGAAGGAATAATTGGGCAAGCCCTCAACCAAGAGGGAATCATAATCAAAAAAAAATATCCAATTCTCAACTATTTACCGATTAATAATCGTCTTTATTCTATTAGTTATGCCTATACCGACGAAGGTGAACCGATAATTACAGTCAAGTCAGAACCAGAGTATCTTGATATTGCAATTCAAAAAATGAAAAAACTTAAAAATGTCGATCTCACAATTTATCAAATCAACTTTACCGCCCAAAATCCTTTTGCTTTTTACACCGAAGAGCCCCATTCTAGCCCAGAAGAAACTATTAAAAAATCATTTAATCTGTCAGGCTACAAATTATCCGACGGCCAAAATATTGCCGATAATTACTATGCTGCAACAATTTACAAATACGACTACAATAAAGATTTAATATACGGACATTATCGCGTTTTACTCAAAAAAGATAATAATCAATGGCATATCATATCATCGCCCCAGCCAATTCTAACGCAACAAAATACTCCAGACACCCCAGTAGATATCATTAATTCCGCAAATTCACTCCAGCCTTAATTATCTAAAGCTCCTTATCCGCCATCATTTCTTTTGGCACAGACGTACTCGTAATAATTATTTGGTAATTTTTAAAATTATCAACTAAATGTTTTTGCCGCATTTCATCTAGTTCCGAAAAAATATCATCTAATAACACCACTGGTTTCTTACCTACTTCTTGTTCCAAAATCTGCGCTTCAATAAATTTTAAAGCCAATATCATGCTCCTATTTTCACCACGCGACGCCGAGCCATCTGCTTTTTTATCATTAAAAATAAACTCATAATCATCGCGGTGAACCCCAAAAGTTGTATAGCCCAAAATTCTATCACGCTCAAAATTATTCTCTAAGTTCCTTAAATATTTTCCTTCGTCAACCTCTGCGCCAAGATATTTTATACTACAACTATCATTATTTTTAGCGATATTACGATAGATATTAGTCATTTTTTCATTAATTTTCGCTAAATTTTGCATACGCCATTTAATTATTTCCGCACCATAATTCGCGCACATTATATTCCATGAAAATAAATCATCACGACTAATTATTTCTCTCTTTAATAAATCATTTCGTTGATGTAGTGCTTTATTATATTTACTTAAAGTAACACTATAATTATCATTAATTTGTTTAAATAATTCATCAAAATAATCTCTTCTTCTAGATGGGGAAGAGCCAACTAAATAAATGTCGTCCGGTTCAAATAAAACTACTGGATAACGATTTTTTTTAGGTAGCCTTAAACTCTTTTTTTCATCAATTTCAAATTCTTTTTTCTGCCCATTAAAACGGATGATTATTTTTTGGCCATCATTTATCTCAATTTCAGCTCTATAAAAGTCTGCACCGTTCTTATAGATTTCTCTATCCACACCTTTAAAGCTTTTTCCGCGCAATGCCAAATATATCGCCTCTAAAACCGAAGTTTTTCCACTTCCATTTTCGCCAATTATAAGAGTTGTTGGCTTGTCGCAATTTAAGCTAAACTCATCATGACAACGAAAATTTTTCAGCTCAATTCTTTTTATTATATTCATTAGCTCTTCAAAGGCATAATAATATGCGTATAATCATCACTTTTAACATTTTTAATTACAACTGGCGCCAATTTTCCACTTAAAGCGAATGTAATTTTTCCTTCAACCGCTGCATTTAATGCATCTAATAAATAGCGTGAATTTAAAACTACTTTTCCATCCTCATTTATATTTGCCTCCATAGCAGCCGTATTTTCACCAAGCTCAGAAGCTACCGCACTAACCGAAAAGGTACCTTCATCTTTCTTCGCTTCGCAAACTATCGAACCACCATTATCACGCGCAAACAATGCCGCAACTTTCGTCATTCTAATAAGCTCAGCTTTATCTAATTCTATAATATTTGAATTATTCTTTGGAATTAGCTGGCGATAATCAGGAAAACTCGCATCAATCAACTTAGAAGTAATTTCAATCTCGCCCATCCTAAAACGAATTTGACTATCATTTATTAAAACTTCAATCTCATCCATATTATCCGAAATTGACCTGATTACTTCTTGCAGGGCGTTCGTTGGAACAATCGCTTTTATCTCACTTTTAACCGTTTCTACAAATCTTTTATCCGCCAAACGATACCCATCCGTCGCCGCGATGTATAAGGAGCCTTCGAAAGTATTAAAATAAACACCAGTTAGGGCAGGACGTGTCGTATCATTACTTGACGCAATAATTACCTCATTTACTGCTTCTTTAAAGATATCAACATTAATTTTAAATATTACAGCTTCTTTCTCATCTATTGTTGGTAATTCAGGAAAATCATCTGCCAGAATACCATTAATTGTCGACTTATATTTACCAGCCGAAATCGTTAATTTATCATCTTTTGTAGTTATTAATACATTATCCTTCGGAAGATTAGCCACAAACTCTGCTAATAGTTTTGCCGGCACAGTAATAGTTCCATTCTTCTTTGCTTTTGCATTAACATATTGAACTGTTGCCATCTCCATATTGGTTGCCGTCAATGTTAATTGATTATCATCCGCTCTAAGAAGTACATTACTTAAAATTGGTAAACCTGCTTTTGTGCTTGCAGCAACTCTACTAACTGCGTTTAATGCTTTAGCTAATCGATCTTGTAAAACTTCTATCTCCATATTTCCTCCATTTAAAAGTTATTTTTCATTTCCTTTATTAATAAAGTAGTAGTATTAGTAGTTCTATGTGCATAAGTTATAAAACCCATTTTTAATAGGGGTGGTTTAGGTGAAAAACGTGTGTAAAAAATGTCGAAATTTTTTGTAAAACTAGTTGTATAAATACTACCCCTCATTAAATAATTCCACATTTTAGACTTTTTAACATCTTTCGTCCACATTTTTTCAACTACCTTTTCTACAAACTTATTCACAATCATTTCCACATCTTAATCAACTTGTATAAATTTTTTGACGTAAATCTGTAATTTGTTCTCTTAAATTAAAATCAGTCTTAAGGTTATTTTTTATTACTTTAATACCATGCATAATTGTCGTATGATCTTTACTTAATTCTCGACCAATCTCTACCGTACTAAGTCCTAATTCTTCTTTCATTAGATACATTCCAATTTGGCGAGCGGTTTTTATATTTTTAACTCTGCTCGTACCTAATAAATCCTTTGAGCTAAGATTATAATACTTAGCAACTTTATCAATCAATTGTCTAACGGAAATTGTTTTTCGTTTTGTTTGTATATTGCTTTGAGTAATATAACTATCATCAATTAATTCGCATGGGGGGACACCGCGTAATTCCGCGAGGGCGAGGATTTGATTTAATTTACCTTCAAGATCTCGAATATTATTACGTACATTTTCTGCAATAAACTCTACGGTTTTATTGTCAATATCTGCACCTAGTAACTCAGCTTTAGATTTTAGAATTGCACAACGAGTCTCGAAGTCTGGCATCTGGATATCAATTGGTACACCCATCATAAGACGAGAAGCTAGGCGTTCGTCAATGGTGGCAATCTGAGCAGGCAAGCGGTCACTCGCAACTATGATTTGTTTGTCGTGTTGTTGCAATTCATTAAAAGTGTGGAAAAACTCATCTTGAGATTTCTCCTTATTTGCGATAAATTGAAAATCGTCAATAATTAATACGTCAACTTTGCGATATTTATCTGCAAAGCCGTCTAATTTTTTACGCATCGCCTCAACAAACTCATGATAGAATTGCTCAATCGTCACATATAATACATTCATATTTGGATTATGTTCGAGTATTTCATTACCAATTGCTTGAATTAAATGCGTTTTACCAAGACCTGGCCCACCATAAATAAAATATGGGTTATAACGCATTCCAGGGTTTTCAATTACCGCATGAGCAGCACTAACGGCTAAATCGTTGTTGCTGCCAACCACGTAATTACTTAGCCTAAATTTAGGGTTTAGGCCATTTCCGTCAACAGATAATCTTTTTTTATCAAGCATAGAAGCCATCGTGGTAACTTTTTTAGGGAAAGTAGAAATTGGTGTATTATCCGGAGATATTTCAACTGCCCGTTTGACGGTCGGCTTATTGTTATTATTATCAATAATAACAATAAATTCTTTATATTTATAATTAGAAGAATTTAGAGCGTCAATGATTGCGCTATGATATTTTCCCTCAATTTGAGCCTTAATGAAGACATTTGGTACGGATGTGATTAAAATACCATCATTATTAGAAACGAAATTAAAACGCGCAAAATAAGCTTCATATGCCATCTCTGACACATTATTCTTAATCTCATCTAACACTGACTGCCATTCGTTTGGCATTTAATCATTAACCTCCTTCCTTTGAAATCATTATACGACTTTTCCACAGGATTTCACAGTTTGAAATAATATTTTCTAATAATAATTCAGATTAACAGATTAGATTTTTCCACTATTTTCAACTAAACAGGGGATTAAGTATGTGGAAAAGACCTTGAAAAATGTGTAAAAAATCAGTATAATAGACATAATTCTTTTAATAAAACAATAATTAGAAAGTCAGGAATAAACTCATGCCAAAACGTACTTATCAACCACATAAGCGTCAACGTAAAGTTGAACACGGTTTTCGTAAGCGCAATTCTACTACGAATGGTCGCAAGGTTCTTGCTCGTCGTCGTATTAAAGGTCGCGCACGTTTAACCGCCTAATCTAATGTTAGCAAAAAAATATCGTTTTCATTCCAGGGGTGGGGTACGATATACCTACCAAAACGGTAATACTATACGGGGATCCAAAATATCCTTAGTTTTTGCAGAGAATTCTCGAAATAAGCAACGCTATGCAGTAGTAGTTAGTAAAAAAGTCTTAAAATCTGCAGTTGGGCGTAATCGTATTCGTCGTCGCGTCTATGAGGCAATCCGCCTAACACTTCCTAAAGTCGATAAACCGGTGGATTGTATTTTTATTATTTATCATAAAGACATACTTAATTTAGACTTCAAAGAAATTCAAAAAATCATAAGAGATTTACTTAAAGAAGCTGATATCCTATAATTAAGAAAGTCAAAAAGGAGCCATATGTTTGCTTTTCTAGATATGATTATTGTCCGTCCGATTGTGAATATTCTTTTTGTAATCTATTCCTTGGTTGGCGACTTTGGTCTTGCTATTATTTTATTTACAGCTATTGTTAAACTCTTAACTTGGCCACTTATGAAGCGTCAACTTCATCAAACCAAGATCATGCGCGAAATTCAGCCGGAATTAGCCGAAATTAAAAAGAACTGCAAAGGTAATCGTCAGCTTGAATCTATTCAGATGATGGACCTATATAAGCGCAAAAACGTTAAACCTTTCCGCTCAATGCTGACACTCTTAATTCAATTTCCAATTTTTATTGGTCTTTTTACTGCTATTAATGTTGCGGTTCGTCCATATGAAAGAAATGATGCTATTTATACCGTTGAGCATTCTGCCTACTTCTTTGTTGAACCAATGAATCATATTAGTGATTTAATCACTCAGCAAAAAACTTATCTATCTCAGGTTAAATCTGGTGTAGAAAATCCAACTCTAGAATTCACCCCAAAGCTATTTGGTGTTGTGGATTTATCCGTTACGGCTGGCTTTGCTTCTGTTAGTTCTGTTATCGTGTTAATATTCGCTTTTGCTTCTGCTTTAACTCAATTCATTATGTCACATCAGCAGGATCCAACTCGTCGTAATGGTAAAAAACGTCGCACGATGCGCGACCTTATGAGGGAAGCGGCTGACGGTAAAGAGGCTAGCCAAGATGAAATCAATGCTGTTGCGCAGGGTCAAATGACTTGGATGATGCCTTTTATGATGTTTATGATTATGATAAACCTTCCAGGCGCCATTGTTTTCTATTATTTACTAAATAATATTATTACGGTAGTTCTTCAAAAGCGCATATTTAGCCAAAACTACACCGAAATGGAAGCTGCCGCAGATAAAAAGATTCTCAAAGAACTCAAAGAAGCTCAAGAAGCCGTCATTGTCGACGATCGCACAATTAAAAATGAAGATAAAACGACGCATTACTCGTCGGATAATAAAAACAAAAAAGAAAAAGTCCATATTACACGAATTACTGCATCGGATAAAAAGAAAAGGAGATAATATATGAATACCGATGAATCAATTCGTTTTGCAACGAAATATCTAGAAGACCTGTTGTCCTTCTTTGGTATAAACGTAGCGGTTTATTCCACTATTGAGGACGACGTGATTCAATTATCGATTCCATCGACTAGCATGAATTCACTTCTAATTGGTAAAAATGCTAATAACTTACGCGCACTTCAGCATGTCCTCATGATGACCCTTATTGCTCGCAATGCTGAGGTAACTCGTGTAAATATCGATATTGCCGACTATAAGCGCCAGCGTGCTGATAAAATCGAACATCAAGCAGAGAAGTGGATTGATGAAGTTCGTCAGACTGGCCACGAGAAAGTCCTTGACCTAAATGCTGCCGATCGTCGCGTCGTCCATCGTTATGCTAGTGATTATTCAGACATTGAAACCTTCAGTACGGGTGAAGGGCGCGAGCGTCGCCTTCATATAGTCAAAAAAGAAGCCTAATCGTAAAAAACAGTAAAGCCCCCACTACATGTGGCTCTGGTAAGAAGTATAAGCAATGTTGTGGTAAATAGCATATAAAATAAGGGTTTGCGAGGATTTGAAAATTTCAAAAAATCATAAAAAAAGCCAAAAATGTTTACAATTTGTTTGTAAAAAATGAGAATGTTTGCAAAAAGGCTATAAACCCTTATAAATAAAGGTAATTATTCTTGCAAACAATTTTTGATTATTGAATGAACTAAATTGTAGTATAAGAGGTGTATATGAATAATAAGATTGTTCTTACAAACATTTCCAAATTAGAAGGAAAAAGGAAAACAGGATTAGACAAATATGATTATACAAAATATGAAGTTACTAAAAGAAAAGATTTTAGTCAGTGTTATGTATGCTTTTATGAGTTAGCCCCTTTAAAAAGTGCCTATCCGAAACACTATCATAAATATAATACCGAATGTTTTTACATTATTAGTGGTTCTGGTGAAGTTGAGACTAATGATGAAAAATTAAAGGTTACTAGTGGTGATATAATTGTTTTTCCATGTGGAGAAGGGGGAACTCATAAGATAACAAATACTTCGAAGAATGAAAAACTAACATATATAGATTTTGACACAACTAACTCTCCAGATATTATTAAATATGTTGACTCTGGAAAAATTGGCATAATAGAACATAATATATCTAGTTCATTTTATAAAGAAAATAGTCAAGTAGATTATTACGATGGAGAAAAATAATTTTGCAAACAATGTTTGCAAAATGTTTGCAGAATATAAATAGCAATGGTTGCAATAGTACTATAAATACTATATGTACTAAATGTTACCGAACCACTTTTTTATTGAAATAACAATAATAACGATAGTAGCAATAATACTATATATACCAAAAGTGCATGAGCTAAAAGGTGGGAGCTTTTTGTTGCCAAGTTTTTAATGGTTTTCCACATATTTTTAGTATAAAACCATAAGTCAACTACCAGCTAACAGATTGGCGTAATAATTTCACGTTTTGTCAATTATTATAAATCAATGGCCCTGTTGAAAACTTATTTAATAATGTGGGTAAAGACATTGACCGCAAATACCTTTTTCAAATCAATAGAACTAAACTGGTTTAGAGCTACCAAAATAACAATAACCATGCCTTAGCTGCTATTTTAAAAGCCTCCCACGACATCGTGAGAGGCTTTATATGAGCTGTTTATATTAGAGTTTAGTTATTATACCCATTTCCGATAATAACAATAAAGTCGCAATCATATTCCTTCAAAGAGTCTGGAATTTTAGTATTAATATCGGTATTATATCGCGTTTTTAGAGCCTTTGCGGTCTTTGTTAGTGATGAATTAGTTTGATACACCTTAACGCCGTCAAAACCGCTCAAATCGTCTTTTTCTGGCGCATTTGCGGCTTGTATTACTATAAAACCTTCGTCTTCGAGGTTATTCTTCTCGTTCTTTGCAGCACCGTCAGTATCGCTACCATTTAAAACTACGATTCTAGCGTTTTCAGATGTGTAGCCTTTACCAGATAAATTTTTCTTAATATAATCATGAATTTGATCGTATTGCCCAACTCCTGCCACTGGATAGACGTAAGAAATATTATCTATTAGGCCCATTGTTAAATAATTAGTGCCTTGCCCATCGGTATTATATAAAGAGATAGTTTCCATTTTAGTTAAGATGTCGCTATCTGCTAGCTTTAGTAAAGTCTTAAGCTCTGTATCTTTGAAGTTTGTACGTAAATTTTTTCCGACTGCTTCCTTAATTTTTAAAGCTCCAACAAGATCTGATGTTAGATTAGTAGCACGCGCTTTCTTAACCATTGCCTCAATGATACGTTGCTGGAAATACTCGCGACTAAAATTACCGCCAGATGCTCCGTAACCACCAAAAGCGTTACGCGCGCGCGCAACTGCTAAAGCTTTTGAGCCATCTAAATGATAAACCTTCCCAGTCTTATATTCGAAATTATAATGGACATAATCGTAACTTAAATCCGCGATTCCGCGTTCATCAGTTGTCTTTATTGTAATTTCATCACCATTCCAGGTCTGGTCGCCATAAGTAAATACCACATCAATCCCACCGATTGCATCAATAACTTGAACTACTGCTTGCCAGTTAACATGTACGCGATAATGTACCTTTATACCGAGAATTTCTTCGAATTTTTTCATTAGAGCTTCGGCGGCTCTTTTCTCGTATTCTTGTTTTTCCTCGTTGGAGACTTTTTGACCAGCATCGATTTTGCTATATATTTCGGAGTAATTACAGTAATATACTTCATTTAGTTTCCCTGAAGCTGTACAAGTTGATGTCTTTAAATCGCGCGGTAAGCTAATTGCTTTTGCGTCGCCAGTTTCTTGATTAATACTAATTAACATCATAGAGTCTGTTAAATCGCCACCATCGTAGAGGTCTGGTCGATCCATTACCCAACCTTCCGTACCAAAAACCAAGATATTCGTACGACCATTTGAATCTTTCTCTAAAGGAGTATCTGGATCTGAAAAAAGCAAACCAATAATACTACCGCCATCGGTTATTTGCGCAACAAAATCGTTCAAATAAAGATAAACGCCGCCGCCGACTAGAACTAATATAATAACTAGCGCAATTAGAATCTTTTTAAGCATTTTATGCTTCTTTGTCGATTTCTTATTTTTATTTTTTTTCTTTTTTGTTTTTTGCGGAATATCAATCAAGTCATCGCTCGAATCATTATTGTAGTTTTCAGATAGAAAATCTCTCACGGCACTATTTTTTTCATCTGCCTCCTTGATTTTCTTTTCACTTTCATTATTCTTGACAATATTCTTAGCGTTAAGGCTCTTCGGCTCAATTGTTGTATGCTTTGAATTTTCTTTACTATCGTTGATGCCAATTTTCTTACGATTTTGACTCTTTGCAATAGTAGTCTTCTTAGTACTTTGACGTTTTTTTGGCGTCGCTGTCACTATCGTGGAGCTATTTCGCCTCCGTAAGCCATCAATTGATTTTCCACTACTCATTACTTCATTTTACCATATGATAAAATGAGGGTTTTACTTAATCTTTTCTAGTCTCCACTTCTGAGAATTAGAGTTGCCATCTTGCCAAAGGTTAACATTGGTGCCATTTTTAATAGTATTTGCATTTAGATTAAGCATTTTTAAGCTACTAATATTACGGAATCTATATGTTCCGTCCATATATTTAGTAATATACCAACGTTGAGCTTTTGTAGAGTCATTCTTGTAAATCTGAATATTTGTTCCATTTGATTTATTGCCGTTATAGACATCTATACTATAGTTACTATTGGCGGCATAAATCTTATAACAATCGCAGCTAGCTAGATATTTTATAGTAAATCTTTGCGCAGCACTTTTGTTACTCTTATATAATTGGACATTCCTTTTATTTACAAATTTGCCCCCCACTACGTCTAAAGCGTAATTTGGGTTAGTATTACTTTTAATGTAATAACTTCCATTCAGTGCGCTAGCTTCATACTTAATAAGAGCAAACTTTTGTGATTTTGTGTCAGTCTTCTTATATAATTGTATTTTCGTTCCATTTGTACTCCTGCTGCCAGTCGCGTCAAGCACAAAAGAATCATTACAGACTGATGCGAAAGTATAACTACTATTCCCATTCTTAGTAATTATCCATTGTTGACTACAATTATCGGCTTTAGTTCTAATCACCGCTAATACGCCATTTTTAAGGGTGGTAGATTTTGCGCTAAGATATTTACTAGATAAGAGGTTTTTTAATCTATAATAGCCAGTAGATTTATCATATTGTATGCTATACTTTTGGCTCGGTTTATTCGTGATTGACCATAGGTGGACGTAAGTATTATCGGCGGTTTTATCTCCATTCAAGGAAATGGCAGAAGTACCGTTTAAAGTGCTTACTAACGAGTATATGCCATCATCTAACACTCGATCGGCAATCTTAGTCTCTTCCTGTTCTGGCTTCGTGTTCGATGTGGCGGGCGCAGTTGACGTAGAAGGGGAAGCGGTCACGAGTGGGGCGGGCTTATTATTTGTAGTAGTTTCAGTAATCTCGGTTAGAGCTTTCTTGATTTTGATTTTTTGCCAATCAGACTTTGTATAAGTTGTCAAAATGAACTTTTTAGCAACATCATCATATGTTAAAACTACAGATTTATTTTTAAACGGCGAAAAACTAAAGCTATCAGTATCATTGCTATATATTACCCATTTCTGTGTATCACTCAACTCATTACGCGCCGCTACGGAAACAGCTTTTCCTTCTTCTGGCGATACACCCGCATCAATTGCGACATTTAATTCTGAATTAATTAATGAATAGGTATTATCAGTATTCTTCTTTATTTTAATGATACTATTAGTATCGCCGGAAATTAGCTTATCGTAGCTCAGACTATAAACATTCGTTGCTTTATTTACGCGCAAATATAAGGAAGCATCTTTTTCGCTAAAGATATAATAATCACCATCTGTAATGTCGGTAGTTTTTGCAGTGAATAGTGTATTACCAAACCATTCGCTAAAATACATAAAGAAGTTGCGATTACCATAAGATCCGCAACTTGCAGTGCCAGGGTAGTTCTTTAGGGCTGCATCATTTGGTGTGTATGGTGTATAGATATAGAGGGAAGCGGTAGCGTAGTTTTCGATATATACTTGCTTTGAACCGCAAGAGGTATTTGGAGAATAGTATATTTTATTCGTTGTATATGGGCGGTAATTATAACTATAGATATGCTGTTTGTAATAGTTTAGCTGCCAAGCTGCCATATTAACCTGATTATAAAAACCATAATACTTCGTATTGCAAGCTGCATTATCTGGGCAAGCATAGCCCATTACGGTATTAAATTCGTTTTTAGTTGGCCAATCGTCGCCCCAAGCGTAGCTTTCCTTCTTTAACATAACTAATAAGACTTGGGGATTAATATTATATTTCTTAGCGGCATCATAGATTATTTGCGCCGCCGAAACCATACCATCCTTTACCTCGCCATTGGTGGAAAAATTATTTACATGTGTTGTTGGGTTCTCATAATATTTATTGATACAGACATATGGCGGAGCGTGGTAGCGACTATCGCCGCCCTTTGTTCGCATTAACTTTGCATAATCTGCCCGCGTGATATTTGGATTTACGGCTTCTCCTTTTACGTAGTAGCCGTATCCAATCTTTTTCGTACCCCACATGTCGCAAGTCGGCAAAGTCTTATCCATAAAATTCTGAATTTGTGCCACTGTCATCGTATCAGAGTTATAAAAGACATTATCATCGATAATGCGACCGGCCTTAAAATCAGTTGCCTTTATTGCGGTTGACGCTGGTGTATTCGCGACAGCCAACCCAAAGAATACTACAATAAATGCGAGTGCCGCTATTGAGCTACTCAGTCGTAAAAGTTTGTGTTTCACTAACTCCCTCCGATAATTTAGATTTATATTCCAATCTTACTTTCCATTTTCCAGCACTCAAATCATTCTTTTCAAGCACAACCGCTTCGCAAACTGTATTTTTTGCATTTGGTAATACTTGGGTCTTTTTTGTAATTGACGAAGGGCCGTTTGTAAAGATATAAGTACAATTTCCTTCGGTCTCTACGATATTTGTTATTGTACTACTTATAATAATTTTATTATCGGCTCGATATGGCTCATTTAATACAACATTTGCAACTCTCAACCCATTCTCATTCTTTTTGACTTCTTTTGATTGTTGCTTTTCTAACTCTTCAGTCTTTGCTTTTGCATCGTTGCCTGGGGTAGTAGTCTTTTCATCAGTTGGCTTTGCGCTTTGGATTGAATTGTTATCTACGTCTGCTGTATTAATATTAGTCGTATCATCTTCGGTCTCCTGATTGGCGTCTTGGTATAACTTTAATCCAGTCAGGGCACCAAAACTTATTACTGCGACTAGTAGTATTAAACTAATTATTCGAAAGATTGTCTTACTTGTTTTTGTTTTTGTTGCCATCAATATAGCACTCCTAATTATATCTAAGCACAATCTATTGTAGATTACAAGTAGTTTAGCTTCCTAAAAATGTTTATGCTATAATATAAATAACTATGGATAAAGGTGGCAATTACGGCAACTATATTGGTCACGGTATAGATGAGGAGCAATCTGCACGGCAAGAAATGGCAGCAGATATTGGTAATGGCCTTAAATCAACAATCCGTAATGCCGAAGATAATCCTCAAAAGCCACTAGATAAAGGTGCTACTGTTGGTAGAGAGGGAGGAATCTTAAATGCCGGTGAACAGAATCAGCAGTCCGACAAAGATATATCCAAAGAGGGTGGCTGGATTAATCGCACTGGCGGCCTTGCCTCGGCTGCCTTAAGCGCTACAACTGGTGGTATTCAAGCCCATAAGACACTCCGCAAAATTAGCGCCAAAACTGGAGTTGAGGTTGCTGGGCCTGTTGCTACTATTATTATTATTCTTGCGATGTGTCTCGGCGGCATTATGGGTGGCGCTAGTCTAATGATGCCTGTTCTGGTTAGTAATTTACAAAGAAAACTCGACACCCTCGATATTGCTGTCGCTGTTAGGAGCCGTCAAATTATCACTAGTATTATGCTTGGCAAAAACACTAAGGGTGGTGTTTGGGGTAATTTCTCTGATCATGTGAAAAAAATGTTTTCCAAAACTGGCATAGAAGTTGAAACTAGTGCAGATGGTAATGATGTTTTAAAGTATAAAAATGCCACTGGCGATATAGAAACCGTCACGGGTAGTGACTTTAATAATAAGTACGATACAGATAGCGGTTTTCATACTAGTGCCAGTGACGGCATGGCCTCATATAACAACTCAACTTCTTTTCATCATGACGAAATGGCAAAGAAGGCCGAAGCTCACCTTGGTATTAAAAGTAAGAATACTAATAGCGACATCGAAGAGTCGGATGACGATGAAATAATGAAAAAAAACTTCGACGAGGATGCTAAAACTGAGCTAGAAGAAGCCACCCCACAAAAAATGAGCGCCGATGTTGCGGGCGGCGAAAAGGAACAAGAGGAGGTTGACGATGGTCGAGGCGGCAAAGATAAGGTTGAGACGGTTGAGACAAACAAAAATAGCATAGAAATCGATGCTAATTCTGATGTTGAAGATGAAGTTTCTAAAATGGTAGAGGCCGAATTGGGTAACGAAAAAAAGATGGAGTTTAATTTTGATATTGTCGGCCAAGTCGCTAGTGGTATGTGTCAGCTCTACACTACTGCTATGACTATTAATCGTATGATTAAAGCTTATGAGGCGGCTCAGGTCGTCGTTATGGGGATGAAAATCTTTGAAGCAGTCCAACGTATGCAGGCTGGTGATGGTGGCGCCGATACGATTGTAAATATCGTCGCAAACTACGCTAGCCGCTCCAAGACGACTATATTCGAGCTCGAAAAAGGCAAATACACCGAAGTCAATTCCTCTCTACTTGGTAGTACACCAGTTGCTGCATTCTTTGGCGGTACAAAATTAACTAACGAAGATACGGTAGTCAAATCGTTTGTCACTAGTCCAAGTCAATTTCGTAAGATTGCTGACTCTTTGGATTCTAGTTCTGGTTATAGAAATTGCGCCGTTACTAAAGCGGCGGCTGGCTTGATTGATGCAGTTGCCGATATGACTTCCCTTGGAACTACAAAACTAATTGGTTTCTTAACAAATATTGCTATTAGTGTTGCAATTGGCACTATTGTTAGTTCGGTAGTCTCATTTATGGTGCCAAAAATCGTAAATGCGCTCAAACGAGATTTTTCCGACTTTCTCGAAGGTGCACCTGGTGGTGGAGTAGTAGCGTGGACGGCCGAAATGGTCATGAAAGGAATTGAAAAAGTCAGAGGTTTTAGCGTCGCTACAGAAGAGACTCATAATACTTATATTAAATACTATAACGAAGTGATTGCTGACCGCGCCCGCTATGACCGCGATAACCTTAGCCCGTTCGATACTTCCTCTGAATATACCTTCATGGGGGCTTTGATGAGAAATCTTATGACGACTAGTGTCTCTGCGAATAATATCATTGGCAATCTCGGCAGAATAACTTCTATTGTCAGTAAATCATTAGTTGCGCTTACTCCAGCAAGTCATGCTGGTGACGCGATTGATGAAATTGTAACTGTTGGCGATTACCCCGAGATTAATAATTTAGTCGACGACGGCCAAAAACGTATTGCGACTGCCTTTGGCGAACCATACTATGTACCAGATTTCACTACTATGAATGAAAATGTTGAAGATGTTATGTGGTATTGGGATGCTAAAGGTGCTTTTGAGGAGCCGTACGACCCTATAGAAAACCCTAATCCTCCCGTCAAAATGAACGGTACTGGCATCGCATCCGCCAAAAACCCCATTATTTTAGCTATCAAAGAGGGGAAGACTGCAAATACTGACGCATTATTAGCTAGCTATTCCGATGGCGGTAGCTTAAAAAATGAATTTATTTTAGCGGACAAAGAGACTAACGAGCAGAATACCTTATCGCGCTGTATTGAGGAAAAAATCGGTCGTGAAGCTGAGTTAGGGCAGCCAGACGCCGCAATTGAGCAAAAATATTCTACGGGTAGTACGGGCTCTTCTTTCGGGGATGCTGTAATTGGCGCTATTCCAGTCATTGGTGGTTTTATTGATTTTGTTCAGGATATTTCAAAAGTCAGATATCTCGGCCGAATTCTTGGTTTTGAATATCATACGGATACTGTAGAAAACCACATGTGTGAACGCTGGGCGCTTGATCAAAGTCTAGGCACCGAAATGGGCGCTTATGATAAGAATCAGACTAATGCTTATCTCGATAAATATTACGAAAAACATCCATTAGACAACTCTATCATGGGGATTGTTGCACGTCGCAGTGGTCTTACTAAGGATCAGGTCCAGACTGCGCTTGCTCAGATAAATGCATTACTCTTTGTGGCAGATTATAACCCAACCAACCTTGGCCCCCTAGAACTAATTGAGCCGGAATCAAAAATTACTTTCGAGTTCAAAGATGATTATCAGTATTATATTGGAATTATCTATTATCCGATGGTAGTTGAAGTAAAACGTAGTCAAAATATTACCGCCTAAAAACTCCCGCGCCTCACAGCGCAGGAGTTTTTACTTTAGTTGCAATAATGGTAGCAAACAAAATTCCCATCGAGATTAAGATTCCCGACCGCATCGTACTGCGGATCTCTAAGTATCTGCTCGAAGCTATAGAGAATGATTGGTGCCATATCTTTGTGGATGAGATAATGATAATCCTCCAATATCGAGTAATAACTCGTGGTATACGGACCAGGACAATTGTACATTTTTATTTCCTGGCACCAGAACTCACTAGTTTCATTATCGGGTCTTATAGCTATCTTTACGGTATGATAAAGATGGTTGTTATTCTTATCTGGGTCGTCGAAAGCTATATCCCCCAATTTATAGAAATAAGCATTATTACCAACCATGTTACCGCCGTATAAATCAAATATCATCTGTCCAATATCAAAATTAAGATATTGTGGGTACTTCTCATTAGGTCTCAGCCACTGGTTGATATCATGCTCAGTGTAGAACCTTGCACCACCAACCTCGTGGAGATACCCGTTATGAACCCCTGGATTCTCGACGAATTCATCGACATCTGATTCGTCGACTCCATCTGTCTGCTCGACTTCGTCGGCCTCAGATTCGGCGGCTTCCGCCGTCGTTTCCGTCTCTGTGCCCCAGTCAACATCCTGGTCAATGCCTACTTCCGGCAGACCATCGTGGTCCCCAGCCAAATCATCACCTTCGTTATTATTGTCCTGTACAACCCCTGCGTTGGACATGACAACGTCATCGGCGATACTCGGCTGTGATTCTGTCATTGAGGAGCTTTCCTCGATGGCGCCACTGTTGGCTCCTCCGCATGCGGAAAGACAGCACGCGGAAAGACATAAACTAATAACCATTATTATTGCAAAGATCTTTGTTTTTTTCATTTTTTTCACCCCCTTTTTTCTTTTATTTTCTAAAAATGAAAAAACAAACTACTTCCAGTATATACCACTTTACTTATTTTGTCAATGTGGCATAATATAATACATGAATTTTTGGAAACGGTTTAGTCCTGGCTTTACGATTCTAGCCCCTATGGAGGGAGTTACGGATATTGCTTTCCGTCAAGTTGTAGCAAAAGCTGCTCGCCCAGATATTTTTTATACCGAATTTACAAACGTTAATAGTTATACTAGCGAGAAAGGTCGCCACAATGCCCTCGAACGCTTCAAAATTGAGGAAACAGAGCGTCCTATTATCCCCCAAATATGGGGAACTAAACCAGATATGTTTCTCGAGACGGCGCAAGCTCTAAGGCGAATGGGTTTTTCGGCCGTAGATATTAATATGGGTTGCCCAGATCGCCACGTTGTGGCAACTGGTGGTGGCTCAGGGCTAATTCGAACACCCACTCTTGCAAAAGAGATAATTCGCACCACTAAGCTTGCTGGACTTCCAGTTTCAGTTAAGACGCGGCTTGGTTATACGCGTCTTGATGAATGGTATGACTGGCTAACAAATATTCTCCAAGAATCGCCCGCCGCCTTAACTGTTCATTTGCGTACTAAAAAAGAAATGTCTAAAGTGGCCGCCCACTACGAATTAATCCCAGATATTATTGAGCTCAAAAATCAAATCTCACCAGAGACGACCTTAATAATTAATGGCGATATCGAAAAACCGTCTGACGCTCAAGAATAT
The DNA here is from genome assembly GCA_947303945.1 of uncultured Candidatus Saccharibacteria bacterium. Taxonomy (GTDB): domain Bacteria; phylum Patescibacteriota; class Saccharimonadia; order Saccharimonadales; family Saccharimonadaceae; genus UBA2834. The sequence continues at coordinate 101,437 of CAMYZS010000001.1, forward strand.
CTCGAAATGGGTGTAGATGGTATTATGATTGGTAGGGGTGTTTTTCATAATCCTTTCTGTTTTGAGAAAAACCCACGCAAACATAGTAGGGAAGAACTTATCGACTTAATGTCTTATCATCTAGATCTTTATGAAAAATATCATTTATCCCCATATGATCCACTCAAACATTTCTATAAAATATATATTAATAATTTTCCAGGAGCATCTGAAATACGTGATCACCTAATGCAAACAAAGAGCATCTCGGAGGCTCGCGAGATAATTAATAAACTATGAAAACGATTATTCTAATTCATGGGCTCCGCGGTACCCATCATGGCTTGCTTGATATAGCTAATCATTTGTCGCAAAAGTACAAAGTTATTACTCCAGATTTGCCCGGTTCAGGCGTGCGCGTAGAATTATCCAATAAAACTATGGACGGATATGTCGAATGGCTCCACTCCTACATAAAAGGCCTTAAACTAAAACAAAAACCATATATTATTGGGCATTCTATGGGCTCAATTATCGTTTCACATTATCTCGAAAAATACCCCAACGACGTCCAATCGAAAGTTATACTGATGTCACCCATTTTTCGCAGTAAAATCAGCCAAGGAGTAAGCGATATTGCCTTTGTACTCGCAGACGGCTTCCTTCACTTACTACCGAAGACTCCTCGTCGAAATTTTTTGGCTAGCAAAGCAGTCTCCTTTTGTATCTCTCACTTCCTAACCTGCGATAAGACTATGCAAAAACAAATCGACCAACTCCATTATCGCTATGGCGGCCGTTTTTCTTCAGCTGATTCATTGATTGCTGACATGAAAATTTCTATGCAACAACAAACTATCATTCCATCGCGAAAACAGGTCTGTCTCATTATAGGCGAGAAAGATAAGCTAACTTCTCTCAAGCTAGCCAAGAGAACTGCCGAAAAGCATCATATTAAAATTGACACTATCCCAAACTCTGGCCATCTCATTAATTACGAGCGCCCAACCAAAGTTGCTGAGTTAATTGTTCGTGCGATTATCTAAAACAGTATTGTAAATATTCTCTATCTGTGTGAGTGTATGGCTAATGTCGTGTTTTCGGATGCGCCGCGCCGCATCTTCTGATAATTTCTCGCGTATATTACTATCAGATAGAATGCGCACTATACCGCGCGCGATACTACTCTTATCGTCTGGATTGTAAATATATCCGTTTTTACCATGCTTCACAAGTTCTGGAATTGCGCCAGCTCTTACTGCTACCACCGGCAGACCAGAGGCCATCGCTTCCATCACGACAATGCTTTGTGTTTCAGTTTTTGATGTAATTGCAAAGACCGAGGCGGTACGGTATATCTGCGGTAAATCATCGCCCACAATCCGCCCCGTATATATCACATGGTCGGAAATACTCTCTTCTTTGGCGATTTCTTCCAATTTTCTCCTTGCTGTGCCGTCGCCTACAATCACTAAGTGCGCATTTGGTACTTTTTGTAATACGTCCGCAAAGGCATATATTAATACATCTAAGCTTTTCTCTGGATCTACGCGTCCGACATAGAGTACGATTGGCGCCTTTTGAGGAATATTATACTTCTCATAAATATCCGCATTGGCGCGCCCTTTCGCGAAACGCGACAAATCAATACCGTTACTAATTGCTACTACTGGCACCTTAAAAAAGCGTCGATTTTTTGGTAATAAGTCAGTAATAGCCTGCTCGGTCGGCATGGTTGCGTATTCGCTCCTGCGCAAAAAGCTCGAAAAATATGCATTCATAGCGGCGTTAATTGGCTTTTTTGCAAGCTCTGGCAGTTTTACTTGTTGCGTCAGATTGTCTGGGTAAGCGTGACCAGTTGAAACGATTGGAATATTACGCTTCTTTGCGTAACGAAAAACTGCCAACGCAAGCGGCCCTGGAGTCTGATTGTGAATGATATCTGGTTGAAAATCATCAAGTACATGTTTGATGTCTGAATAGGGATTATAGCTTACGTGTAGGCCATTTTTATAAATAAGTTGTGGCACTTTTACGCCCAACGCCTTTCTATCTTCTGGAACTTTTTCAATTTGATCAGGATAAAGATACATCCGTCTTGATTTTAAGCGCACGACCGTATATCCATATTCCTCATCTTTTTCTATTCCAAATTTTCCCGTCAGGCTTGGCGCCAAAACCATTACTTGGTGTCCACGTTTTTTTAGACCCGCTGCCAAATTTCGCGAAAAGACTGCCACCCCATTTATCATTGGATAATATATATCCGTAGATATAACTATTTTCATGATATGATTTTATCATATGGCAATCCCGAAAAAGATCCACTACGTCTGGGTTGGTGCGGCGCCAATCCCAAAACAAGACAAAAAATATATTGGACATTGGCAAGAATTACATCCAGATTTTGAAATAAAGCAGTGGACTGAAAAAGATATTGATTTAAAAAAATACCCACTCGTTAAAAAAGCTATTGCCGAAAAACGTTGGGCGCTCGCCTCTGATATTATTCGTATGTATGCTATTTATCACGAAGGTGGTTTTTATTTTGATACCGATGTTGAATTAATAAAACCTCTCGATGATTTATTGCAGTATGATGGTTTTGCTAGTTGGGAGTCTAAATATTGGTTTACTACCTCTGGCTTTGGTGCTAAAAAGCATTCGCCGTGGATTAAGATGATTTTAGATCAATATGAGGGTTTATTGCCAAAAAAAATCACAAATGGCACATTTATGAATACCGTACATAGCCCGTCTGTCTATGCAGAAAAAATCTACAACCTCAAACTTGACGGAAAGACACGTGTCTATGATGGAAAATTTGCTGTATTTGCACCAGAATTCTTCAACCCCAAACATTACGCTACTGGTGAAATGCGCAAGACGAATAATACTCGCGCTATTCATCATTACGCTTCAACTTGGCATTCTAAATTTGAAAAATTCGCCCAGAACTTTACTGCATTTTTAGTAAAACTAATTGGCCCAAAAATCTACAGCTTCTTTGAATACTGCTATCATAAGATTCTCACGCGTAAGATTCGTCGCCAACTTAGATAAGTGTTAAAATATAATTATGAAAAAAGTCAAAAAACCAACCGCAGTTATTAATCGTCGTGCGCACTATGATTACAACTTGTCCGACAAAATCGAGACTGGCATGGTTTTGACTGGCGCACAAGTGCGCCTCATTCGTGATCGCCACGCTCAGCTAAAGGGCACCTATGTTACAATTCGCAATCACGAGCTATGGCTTCTAAACCTCACGCTTGGCTCTGAGACTTCAGAGAATATTAAACTACTTGCCACCAAGAGACAAATTACTGCTCTCGAGCGCGCTAAGGTCGAAGGTTCAACGATTGTCCCAGTTGAACTCCATCCTTTTAAGCGTCATATTAAGCTCACGATTGCCGTAGGGCAGGGCAAAAAGAAATATGATAAACGTCAAACTATTAAAACGCGCGACCTAGATCGCGAACGCTCTCGCTATTAACCTATTTGACGCATGTAGATAACTATGATTTAATAATGACTATTCAGGTAGCTATTTAAAAATAGATTCTCATTACGATTGGGGAGGTGTTAGATGCAAATAAAGGATAAAAATGAGCTTGCATTTTTCGAGCGCATAAGCAAGTGTATAATATTAGACATACATAGCCGCACTAGGGGTATAAAGAATGACGAGTTCTATATCAAAGCATTAACTGATTGTATTTATTCTGCGTATGTAGAGTGTATTAAGGATAAAATTGACATTGAATGTCAAGATTTTGTCCGCGCAGTGTATTTCTTAAAGGAATTACGTCAAATTGCTAGAATCCTGTTGGACGACTATAACTTTAGGGTTCAAGATAAGAGTGCTCAAATCGCAAAAAGTCTATACGGCTTTTCGGAATCTTATTTGATGGAAACCAACGATCCTATATGTAACTATGAAGTATATACCAATCTAGTATCGGCTGCTAAGATGTTTCTAGACGACGATTATGCTGAAGACGATTTGAGCAAGAAAATTCCTCGCCTATATCAATGTCTCATTGAGCTGGATGCTAAAGCGGACGCATCAGTGCTATGCTCTCTCATTCATGATTTCGAGAGAAGAGTTCAGAGAGATTGGCGCGATTTTCTAATGAATAGCTGCAACAAAGTAGATAGTAGAGTAATTGCGCGTCTCTTTCATCTTGGTACTTATGCGAGTCTAGACGGATGGGAAAGTAATTTTGGCTACTATGTTGAGACATTCCTAGGATTCAGCTATATCATGAATCATTAGGAGCTTATCGCCAAAGAAGGTCGCAGCGAGAAGCTGCGACTTTTTAATATCTATGCAAACTTATCATGCTCTCGCTATTAACCTGTAAATATGGTATAATTACCCTAAAGTATAGCTCGTATGTGCGAGCTATTATTAATCAAAGATAAATGGAGTAACCTATATGCGGTCATTAGCAAAAGATCTCACTGTCAAATCTGGTAAAGTCGAGCTTGCTGGTTGGGTTAATTCCCGTCGCGATCATGGCGGATTAATTTTTATTGATCTCCGCGATCACACTGGTATTATTCAGCTCGTAGTTGATCCAAATACCGCTAATGCCTTCAAATTAGCCGAATCTCTCCGTGATGAGTTTGTGATTAGCGCCACCGGTACCGTACGTAAGCGTGGCGAAGGGTTGGAAAACCCTAATATCCCAACCGGCAACATCGAAGTTGTTGTCGAAAAACTCGAGCTGCTCAACCGTTCCGAGCCGCTTCCTGTTAACACTCACGATGAAGGCGTGGAGAGTAGTGAAGAGATTCGTCTTAAATACCGTTATTTAGACCTTCGTCGTCCAAGCATGCAAAAACGTCTTGCGCGTCGTGCCAAATATAACAAATTTATGCGTGATTATATGGAAGAGCACGAGTTTATTGAGGTAGCTACACCGATCCTTGCTAACTCATCTCCAGAAGGCGCACGTGATTTTCTCGTTCCTTCTCGTCTTCATCCTGGACAGTTTTATGCGCTTCCGCAGGCTCCGCAGCAATTCAAGCAGCTTTTAATGGTCGGTGGTGTCTCGCGCTATTACCAAATTGCAACTTGCTTCCGCGATGAGGATCCTCGCGCTGACCGTCTGTATGGCGACTTCTATCAACTCGATCTTGAAATGTCTTTTGTTGACGACGGCGAGACTGTGCGCAAAACCATGGAGCCGCTTATCGTTAAGTTGGTTACTGAATTTGGCGGCAAAAAACTGCTTACTGACCCAAAGAATATCCCACGTATTCCATACGTTGAGGCTATGGAAAAATACGGCACCGATAAACCAGACTTACGCTACGGTATGGAACTAGTTGATCTTACTGATGACCTCAAAAATACCGAATTCGCCGTCTTTGCGAAGGCCGAGTGTGTCAAGGCGATTTGTGTCAAAAACGGTGCCGATCTTAGCCGTTCCCAGATAGATAACTTTACCGAAAAAGCTCGCAAACTTGGCGCTGGCGGTTTAGCCTATTTAACATATACTAACGACGGCATTAAATCACCAATCGCCAAATTTCTTAGCGAGAAAGAACTCGATTCTATTACGAAAAAAACTGGCGCCACAGCCGGCGATGCCGTATTCTTTGGTGCCGATAAGCGCGAAAAGGTAAATAAAATACTTGGTCAACTTCGTATTGATTTTGCGGATCATTTTGAACTCAAGAACTCGGATGAGGTCGCCATCTGTTGGGTTGTTGACTTTCCGTTTTACGAATGGGACGACGGCGCCAATAAGCTTGATTTTGGTCATAACCCATTTTCCATGCCAAAAGGTGGCCTAAAATCGCTTGAATCCGCTAAGACTAATGAAGATAAGCTCGCTATTGTCGCCGATCAATATGACTTAGTTATGAATGGTTACGAAGTCTGTTCGGGCGCCGTGCGCAATCATAATCCAGAAGTCATGTACAAAGTATTTGATATCCTTGGTTATGATAAGAAATACGTCGAGCAGCGTTTTGGTGGCATGCTCAACGCTTTTAAGTTTGGTGCCCCACCACATGCTGGTTGCGCCTTTGGTATTGATCGCATTTTTATGATTCTCGAAAATACCGAAAATATCCGCGATATTGTCGCATTTCCAAAGAATGGTTCCGGCGTAGATCTTATGATGAATTCACCGTCAACGGTTGATGAATATCAAATTTCTGATTGTCATCTTGCCATTGTTGAGCCAGACGAATAGTCTCGTGCTACAATAATAGATATGCAGAAAAGAATTAACTACAGTCTCTTGCTTGCCGCATTGATTGTAGTTTTTTCATCTACAACTATTAATGCTATTAAACTTGACGAGAACCGTATTGGGGCAATTTCTCAAAATTGTTCAATCATTCAGGAACGCCTACGCCGCATCGAAAGTGCTGGCGTAAAGAGTCGCGTCTATTTAGGCACCCAGTATGAATCGGTCTATTCGGGGCTCATGTCTAATCTTAGTCTTCGCCTTATGCGTAATGGTGTTGCAAATCAGGATATTGCAGATCAGCAGGCCGCTTTCGGAAGAGAGCGCGAAATATTTCGTAATGATTTTATTAGCTATTCGCAAGAGCTTCAAACTCTTATTTCGATGGATTGTCGCAATGAGCCAGAAAAATTTTACCAACAACTTGAGCTGACACGTACCAAACGTGCCAATATTGCCGCAAGCATTGACCGCCTCAACAATATAATCACAAAACATCGTCATTCAATTATGGATATCCGCGATGGTCTTTTAAAGGGCGACAATGAGCGGTGAAGAAGCAGTAGAGAAGAAATTGGTTCATGGTGGCCGTAACTTAGCTATTCTAGGCTTTGGTGCGGTTCTTATTGCAATAATAACAACTTCTATTAGTCTATACTTTTATAGTAAGGGCGATATCTATATTGATCGCTCGCGCCCTGGCTACATCTCTGAAGATGAGAAGCATAATGATGCCGACGATGAAAAAGAAAGTTATTCCAATGAAGGTATTATTACCGAAAAGGCTTTAGATGAGTACTTGCAAGACTTAGATAACGTCTCGGAGCGCATCGAGGCATCACAGAATGATTTTGGCCCAGATCCGCTTTCTGATGATAATCTAATGATTACTTCTAATGATGAAGATTAGTTAGCGAAATGCTCGCGTAGCCATCCGTCAGCTGGCCCGGCCGTCATCAGTACGATTAACCAATTATCATTATGTAATTGATTAATCCTTTCAATAAGCTCGTCATTAAGGCTAACGATTTCGGTCCGATCCTGCGTTTCGGTTCCTTCAACTAATTCTTCTGGAGTTAAAATAGCCAAGTCTGGATTTTCACGTGTTAGATATGTTGGGAGCCAAAAGATTTTATCTACACCCACAAAGGCATGTTTATAGGCGTTGCGCACCCTATGCTGGCGCGTATTCTGATGCGGCTGATATATAACTGCTAAGCCAGCATAATTATCGCGTGCTTTTAATTCAGTTGCCATTTTTACGGTCGAAGCAATTTCATTTGGGTGATGTCCATAGTCTGAATAGATACCACTCGCAATTTCTTCAAATCGCCTGCCTGCACCAGGAAATATGTTTAAGGCATCAATTATCTTTTGGAAATCGAGTTCTGGCTTTATCTTTTCGATAACTTCCAATGCGATACTAGCATCCTGACGCCTTAGTCCGCCCACTAATGTTATGCCGCTATTAGCCGCTGTATTTTTAACGACATTTTCACTTTGAGACATAAACTTATCAAATGCAGCATGATAGTCTTCAACGGTCGGATAAATGTCTGGATGGTCATAATCAATACATGTTATTGCTGTCAGATAAGGATGGTAGGCCAAAAAATTATAATCATATTCATCCGCCTCATAGACGAAGTATTCCGAATCTGGGTCAAATTTTCCGCCATTACCCCAGCTAATCGTTGTTCCGATTAAGTAGCTAACGGGAATTTCTAGCTGCATCATCGCCCAAACAATCATCGCAGTTGTTGTGGTTTTTCCGTGAGTACCAGCAACGGCAATCATTTTTAGATTTTTCTGTTTTATTAATTCAGCTAAGAACTCATCGCGTTTCGTGCACCTTATCCCAGCCTTTTGTGCAATTTGTAACTCGATATGGTCTTTTGGGAGCGCGGAAGTATAAACTAACCAGTCGATGCCATTTTCGTCTATCTTTTTCCGTAAGAAAACGCCATCTTGTTCGCCGTAACTAACCTCAATCTGCCGACTCTTTAGCTCGTCACTAATTGCTCCTGGCTTTAAATCTGATCCAAATACTGTAAAGCCAGCATCTTGAGCTAGCTCAGCTAGAGGGCCAATCCCCGTTCCGCTAATACCAGAAAAATATACATTCATAAAGACAGTATAACACCGCCAACACTACTCGCTCACCGTCTTGTATTGATTCATGCTATAATCTAAACAGCTATGGGTGGAGTGTCGAAAAAGAAGAAGTCTAAAAAGGCTTTATCTAAAATCTTCCACATTAGTACCTGGAAACTTGTCCTGGTTTTAATTTTGCTAACCTTTTTAGCGGCCACTCTCCTGCGCTTTGACCATATAAAGATGACAGAGATGCGCGATGCTGTGCTGTCTGCTGATTGGGAAGAAGATACGGGTAAAATTCTCTCGTCTCTCAATGAATTGCGTAGTTTTACATTAAAGCATATTATTTTTAATATTCTCGACGATAATGGTGAACAATATGTTATTTTTGGTACTGGTCCTTTTTATCTAGAGAATCTTTATATTCATGATGCTAAGGAGACTATTGCTAAGCAGCAAGCCGAAATCGAGAAAAATGGAGTTACCGATGGAAATCCAAATGGAAACATCTTTAAAAAAGTAGCTAAGATTTGCGATAGTAAAGCCCGCACTTATGGATGGCCTTATTACGATAAACGTTACTTGAGCTGTTATACTACAGAGCTAGCTAAATATCCTTCTTCGGAATCACTTACGACCGACCTGGAAGCTATTCTACCATCTACGGAAGCTTATCGTTATGAATTTGCCTCACCTATTTGGTACCCCTGCATATCGGGTATTGTTATTTTGATAGCTGCCATATTGGCTGTCTGGATTATTTGTCGCATCATCTTTTGGCTAGTTACTACAATCGCGCTTTTCTTACTTAATCGTGGAACGAAATAGCAAAAACGTCTTTAAACCTCTTGACAGTATAAAACAGGGGCCATAAGATTAGAATATCAACTAACGGAGGAAAGCTAAAAATGGCTTACAAACATACTAACTCAAAGGGCGTTACTTACTATCTTCACAAGTCCGAAGTAACCCTTCGCGGCGGCAAGCCTCAGACCATCTATTTCTTTACTAAGACCGAGAAGAATGCTAAGGGTACCCCATGTGACCTCCCAGAAGATCGCGAAGTTAATGAAAACCCACGTAACGGTTTCTTGACTGTTTCTCGCAAGAAATAATTACATATAAATAACGAAATACCGCAACCCTCAGGTTTGCGGTATTTTGATGCACGTAATTTACAGTATGTGGAAAACTATGTGGAAAAATAACATGATAAAATTAAAACATGAAGCAGCCAACCAAGAAGCAAAGTGCTTTATTAAAGTTTATTAATCGGTTTACTGAAGAGCATGATTACTCTCCATCTTATCGAGAAATTATGCGCGCGCTTAATCTTAATTCTGTATCTGCGGTCGCCGAGCATGTTAATAATTGTGTAGAAGCTGGCTACTTGAAAAGAATTCCCAATACCCCACGCTCACTCAAAGTTGTCCCGATTAAAGACTATAAAGAGACCAAAAGTCTTTTTCGTCAGAAAATTGCCGAGATTGAAGATGAGCTCAATCCTCAATCTGACAAAGATGGGAATGTCGCCCGACTATCGGATGAAAAGCGACGCGGGCTCGAAGATGACGTTATGACTCTAAAAGCGGCTGCCAACCTACTCGACCTAAAATTATAGAGGTGGTATAATAACCGCAATGAGAAAAGAGCCTGGGTTCGCTTATCGTATATTCTTAATTCTCGGCGACGCACTCGCGATTGTCTTTTCTTTTGGATTCTCTTATTACTTTCGTACTCATATTGATTCGCGCCCATATTATTTTACGTCCGAAATTCGCGATTTTATCATTTCCCAAGCACTTTTATTACCAATATGGCTAATTATTCTTACTAGCCTTGGTCTCTATTCTCGTCGAGTATTATCTCGTCGCGGAGTTGAGTATTGGCGTCTTTTCTTAGCCTCTATTCTTGGCGTTATGACAATAATTACTTATGATTTTTTTGCTAGCGCCTATGTTACGCGCGGCTCTCTATTCCCCGTTCGCACTATTGCTATTTATGCAATGATTTTTAACTTTATTATATTAGTTATTACTCGTACGATTATTCGCGTGACGCGTCAATTCTTTTTACGCCGTAATGTTGGACTTATTCGTACTCTTATTATTGGCAATAGTAATAATACAACTCAACTTCTTCAGGGGATTGCTCCAGATAGTGGCTTTAAGGTTGTCGGCGTAGTGGCGAGCGATAAGTATGTTCCAGAAGAGTGGAAAAAGCGTCAATATGAAAGTTTAGATACTGCACTCTCGCGCCTGCGTCCGCATGCTATTATTCATACTGGCTCAAAAAATATTGAAGATGTAAATAAAGCTGCAGTCGAACATCACGCTCTCTATTATTATTCTCCCGCTGAAGATTCAATTATTGTGCAGAGCGGTAATGTTGAATTCGTAGCGGCAGTTCCAATTATTTTAATCCGCACTACGCCACTGAGTGGTGCCGCAAAGGTTTATAAGCGTATCATGGATATATTCCTTGGTCTTATTTTAACCGCCATTGCCGCCATTCCAATGTTGATTATCTACATTATCCAAAAGATAATTGATCCAAAAGCTCCAGCGTTTTACAAGGATATCCGTCTTACGCGCTACAATAAGGAGTTTCCACTTTTAAAGTTTCGTAGTATTAAGCAAGAATATTCTGGCTTAACGCCAGAGGAGGCTTTTGAAAAAATGGGGCGACCGGAACTGTCTGAAAAATATCGCAAACAGGGTGACTATATTAAAAATGATCCCCGCTACACTAAGTTTGGCGCTTGGCTTCGTCGTACGTCATTAGATGAGATTCCGCAATTTCTAAACGTATTTAAGGGCGATATCTCATTAATTGGGCCCCGCGCCCTTCAGCCAGTAGAACTGAAAAACTACGGCGATCGTGGGCTTCTGTTATCTGTTAAGTCTGGACTAACTGGTCTTGCGCAAGTTTCTGGTCGTCGCAATATTTCATTCAATGAGCGACGTGCTCTAGATGTTTACTATGTTCAGAATTGGTCACCAACCCTTGATGCGCAAATATTCTTTAGGACAATCGCCTCGGTTCTTCACCACGATGGCGCGAAGTAGTATTATCTCTATTCAAATTCCTTGAGTTTTTATAATCAATTATATAAAGTGGCCGCCCCTGCGCTTCGGCATGAATATGTGAAATATAAAGAGCAATAATAGCTTGAGAAGTTAAGATAAGTCCCACCAAGAATGTGATAAAAATACTCAAACAGGATGTTCCGGTCCATCCCAACTGTAACGGATCACCCATTATAAATTCTTCAATTAATATGAATAAGCCCAAAATAAACGAAGCTATTGTAATAAAGCACCCAATCCAACCGAGGACTACTAGGGGTGTTACACTAAGGCTTACGAAACTATCAATCGCCAACTGGAATAACTTTCTGAAGTTATAGCTCGGTTTTCCGGCCAGACGGTTCCCATAAATATAATCGATATATACTTTATTAAAGCCCATCCAGTCCATTAGCCCACGCGTAATACGGCCATGTTCGGTTAATTTATTGTATTCATCCGCAACGCAACGATCGATTAAACGAAAATCTGTGCTTCCTGGCACCGTATCTTTTACGCCCATCGCGTTTAGAATCTTATAAAAGATTTTTGAGCCGATTTTTGCAATAAACCCGTGTTTTTCATATTTACCACGTACACCTATTATAATCTCTCCACCTTCTTCCCATTTTTTAATAAAATCATGAATAAGCTTGGGGGGTTGTTGGCCATCAGCATCCATTGTTATTATGGCATCGCCGACTGCTTCTCGGATGCCTGCGGTCAGTGCTACTTCTTTACCAAAATTTCTTGAAAAACAGAGTATCTTTATATTCTTGTCGGTTTTAGCTACTTTCTGAATAATATTAAGGGTCTTATCTTTACTCCCGTCGTTTACTAATATTAATTCGTAATCGTATTTAATTTTTTTTAATTCAGGCAACAGCAGATTATTATAGAATTTTCTAAAGCCTTTTTCTTCATTATAAACTGGTATTACAAAAGACAACTTCATCTGTTTAATTATAGCATAGAGGTGAACTGATATAGTTTATGGCACATTTATTGTCGGCTTAGCGACGAGGATAAGTGTTAAAATAAAACTAATGGTTTATTCCGAAAAAGTTAACAAGGCTATTAAGATCGCTACTAAATTACATGACGGCCAATTTCGTCGTGGTTCCACAATTCCGTATATTGCGCATCCTTTTGCTGTTGCTTTAATGACTCAAAATTATATCGACAGTGAGGATGTTTTTATTGGTGGCGTATTGCATGATATTCTTGAAGACGTGCCAGATCGCATTTATGCACCGAATGATCTGGTGAATGATTTTGGTTACGACATGCTTAATATTGTAGAGACGGTATCCGAGCCAGACATTCGTACACCAACTCAAGAAGCTTGGCGTGCGCGTAAATATACTTACTTAGATAATATCCAAAAATCTAACGATATTCGACCACTTATTATTTCGGCCTGCGATAAAATGCATAATATGGGCGAAATAGCTTATTGCTATAACGAGCTTGGCGAAAGTATTTGGACGTATTTTGCTGCTAAACGCGAACGCGAAATATGGTTTTATAGTTCAGTTTACGACATACTGAAAGGCAAGATTCTTCCGCCAGAGATGCTCGAAGAGTACCAACATCGCTTAGATAAACTGAAATCATTACAATAGAGTAGCTAACTGATATAATAATTACATATGCAAGGCAAAATTGATATTGTCGTTACTTGGGTGGACGGTAGCGACGAAGCATGGCTCAAAGAGCGCAAAAAATATGAGACTGCAAATTTGTCGGTCGATTCTGTCGGCGAACAGCGTTTCCGCGACTGGGGCGTCATGAAATACTGGTTTCGCAGTATTGAAAAAAACGCACCATTTGCCAAAAAAATCTATTTTGTTACATATGGCCACGTGCCAAAATGGCTAAACACTAAGCACCCCCAAATTCGCATCATCAAGCACAGCGACTATATGCCAAAGGAATATCTACCCACTTATAATACCAACGCTATTGAACTTAATTTTCATCGTATTCCTGGTATCGGCGAGCGTTTTATTAATTTTAACGATGACATGTTCTTATTACAGCCGTCTACGCTCGAGGATTATTTTACGAAAGATGGTCGTATCAAATATAGTTTCACTGAAAGTGCCATGGCCTTGAATGGCGAACTCGATCCAGTCTATCGCGATATGCTAATTAATACCATCGAAGTCATCAACCGTCATTATAAAAAACGTCGTTTCAAGAACTTAACTTGGCGCGATCCTGTCGTGTTATGCAATAATCTCAAAGCTATTGCGTTTAAGAAATACCTTGGCTATAAACCACATCATTTCTCACGCGTGTATAATCGCGAAGTCATGGAGCAACTCTGGCAAGACGAATTTGATATCCTCGACCACACTTCCAAATCGAAGTTTCGCAGCAAAGAAGACGTCACGGCGGACTTAATCGAGCTGACCCAGGCCTCGCTTGGTATGACTTGCGCTTATAATGCTCGCAAGCGCGAAAAATATCTCGAAATATCCCCGCCGACCATCAATCAAATCTCTAATATTATCTGCAATCAATCCGTCAAAGAAATATGTATTAATGACACCTGTGTTAGCGAACAGTTTGAGACTTGCCGTGCGCGCTTAATCGAAGCTTTTGAGCAAATATTTCCAGAAAAATCAAGATTTGAACTATAAAATGAAAAAAATATCTATCATTATTCCAGTCTATAATCGCGAAAAGTATATTCAAAAATGTCTCGACTCTTTGATTATTCAAGAAGATGTCGATTTGGAAATAATCGTTGTCGATAATAATAGTAAAGACAAAACTTCAGATATTGTTAAAAAACTCACTAAGGACAACAAGAATGTCCATTATTATCTCTGTAAGAAACAGGGCGTCTCGGCCGCACGTAACTACGGCATCGATAAGGCTACGGGCGAATATATTAGCTTCGTTGATAGTGACGATTATTGTAAACCGAATATGTTTAAGGAACTATATCGCGTTGCGCAAGAAAAAGATGCAGACATTGTCGTATGCGGGATAGAAGGGCAAGATGAGGAGGGAAATATTCTTCCGAAAGAAAATTCAGCCTCCAGCTACGATGGGAAAAATCTAGTCAAAAGGTATCTTTGCGAGCCCGCTACGCCGTGCGCCAAGCTAATACGCACTGCTTATATCAACGAATATAATATACGATATAAAGAGGAAATATCATTGGCTGAGGACTTAGCTTTTGTTTCAGAGTTAGGCGCATATACACGCAATATTGCCTTCGTCGATGGCGACTATTATGTATATGTACATCAGAGAGATTCTTTAATGCATCATATTGATTCGGAACGCGAGTATCAAATCTTTGAAGCGCTCGGCTATATCTACGGTGTTTTTAGTCAAAAAGCAAATACTATAAGTCAATATCATGATGAAATAGAGCGCATGTTTATAGCTAACCTTGTTCTTGCCGCCTCAACTCGCTATATGCTCATAAAGGGCGATAAAGGGTTCTATGGTCAAGCTCAAAATTTTTTGCGCCTTCATTTTCCGAAATGGCATTTGAACCCTTACTATAAGAATCGAGGCTTAAAAATGAAGTTATTCTTTTTCTTATATCGACACAACTTAATCATGCCATTCCGAAAACTTATCACTCGCGCTAAGGGCTAATATCTTATATAATGTGCGTATGGAAGAATTTACTATGCGCAATTTTTTTAAGCAGTGGAAAGCTTTATTACCACTCGCTATCATTTTTGTTTTTGTAGGTTTAATTGGAGGGATTTTTTATAATAGCTTACAGAAACAAAACTATTCCGCCACAAACGAAATCTTAGTTATTAATGCAGGTGAGTCCGTAATGCCAGAAGACTTAATGTCTATTGCGAATAGTAAGGAACTTGTTGGTAATTCCGCCATCGAGAACGCAAACGTAGATAAGACCTGTGCCTATAAAGCTAATAAGTCTGGAAATGTTATTAAAATCACATCTACATGCGAATCGAATGGCGAAGACGCGAAAAAATTATCTAATTCCGTCGTAGATGTGTTCTCTGGTGCAATTATGTCTGTTTATAATAATAGTGAATTGGCGGTAAAAACCATCACGCATGCCGAAGCCGAGGAGCGGATTACTTCTCTCAATAGAATTCTCTACGTTATAATTCCTGTTTTAGCTGGTCTTGCATTATCTGCTTTTGTTGCGTTTGTAAAATTAGATCATGAGACTTCTAAAAAACATAAGTAATGAATAAATCCCAAAAAACTGCGAGTAAAGAAACTATACCAAAAACATCATGCTCAGTAGTGGTCTGTATCTACGAGAAAGATGATGCCAATCATTTTGAAACTGCAATTGAGAGTCTATATCAGCAAACACTCCTGCCTTCAGAAGTGGTGGTTGTTGGTGATGGCAAACTTAGCGGAGCATTGTATGAGAAGATTGATTATTTTAAAAAGAAATACCAAAACTTTAGATATTACGAACTACCAGAGAATCGCGGCATTGGTGCGGCGAGCAATTATGGTATCTCTAAATGTAAATATGAGCTTGTCGCTAAAATGGATTCTGACGATATTTCAGTACCAGACCGTATAGAAAAACAGGTAAATACTTTTCTAGAGGATGCAGAGCTTGCTATTCTTGGTGGTCAAATTGAGGAGTTTATTAATAATAATCCGAAGCAAGTTGTGTCGCGCCGCGAAGTACCTATTGGTATGACTGAAATAAAACAGTTTGCCCGTCGCCGCTCACCACTCAATAATCCAACAGTTATGTTTCGCAAAAAAGATATTGAATCTGTAGGTGGATATCCAGAGATGAGCAGGGCAGAGGACTACTATTTATTCATTAAACTTATCGCCGCCAATAAAAAGCTTAGTAACTTACCTGATGTACTTGTCAAATATCGTGTCGATACAGATAATGTGAAGCGTCGAAAATCCTGGCAGAATACTAAAGAGATGATTCGTGCACGTTATGAAGCTTATCGGCTTAAGGTGGCTCGCTGGTCAGATTTTATATATATGACGATAGCCTTTATGGCCTTATTTATAATGCCGTCGCCGCTCGCAAAAATAATATATCGAAAGAAATTACGTAAGTGAAAACTGTTATCGCTCCGACATTATCAATCATTATCCCAGCTTATAACGCCTCTAAGACAATTAGTCGTGTTATTGAGCATATTATATCTCAAAGCTTTGAGGACTTTGAACTTATTATTATAAATGACGGTTCGAAAGACGATACTCTAGACATACTATCGTCTTATCGAGATTCGCGAGTAATTATTATTACCCAGGAGAACTCTGGCGCATCAACGGCGCGCAATAGGGGTATCGAAAATGCTCGCGGAAAATACATTATGTTTATTGATGCCGACGACGACTTTGAACCTGATTTTATTCTAAAAATGGTTACTACGATTGAAAAGCAAAAGTCCGAACTCGTTGTTTGTGGACATAGTGGCGACGGAGTACGATCGATTTTGCCCGATAAAAACGGTTTAATTGATAAAAATTTACCTAAGCACGTTTGTTCATCCGTACTCAAGAACGGATTATTATATGCTCCATGGAATAAGATATACTTATCTGAAATCTTAAAAGAGAAGAATATTCGTTTCAAAAAGAACGTTGGTTTTGGTGAAGATTTAATATTTAACTTCAACTATCTTAAATATACTAAAAGCATCTATTACATCAAAGAGCCGTTATATAAATATATTTATCGTCCTAGCGGACTATCGGCAAAAACTGCATCAAATATGAATTATCGATATGAAATGCTTGCCGCCCTCCGCGATTATCTTGGTGAGGGCATTAAGAAGCCGGATATTGCTATAAAATATCAGCTTATTCGTGCGCGCTGGATTATTTCCGTTCAAAAAGCTAAACTTAAGCAGGGTAAATCATGAACGATTTTGAAAGCCTATTTTTCTATCTAGTTTGCTTCGCTATATCGGCCGCACTTTTTCATATTGGCTCAAAGCGTAAGTTACGCTGGCCAATTGTGCTTGCAATTATAATACCTACTATTGTTGGTGGCCTAAGATATCGCGTCGGCGTAGACTACATTTCATATATGAGCAAACTTAAAGAAGCATCTAGCATGGGTATGATTGAATTCTCGAATAAGTTCGGCGGCATGGAGCCGGCTCTCTGGCTATTTGGTCAATTGCCATGGCAAGTATTCTTTTATGCCACTAGCTTCTTAACGATTCTATTCTTCTATCTCGGTTTCAAGAATTTTAATAGTAAGCATCTTGGCCTATGTATGCTACTTGTCATGCTTATTATTTTTCCTCAAGCGCTTGGTGGCGTTCGTCAGGGCGTAGCAATGTCGCTGTGTTTTTATGCCTTCTCATTCATACCACAAAAGCGAAAAATTGCTTTCGCGGTTACTATTTTGTTTGCGGCTTTGTTTCATTATTCGTCGCTTGTCATGCTTTTAATGTATCCACTTCATTACTTTATGGTATCCAAGCCAGAAACGGAAAAGAAGTTTATCGTAAAAATAGTTGTAATGGCTATTATGTTTGTGGCGGCAATCATAATTGGCTTCCAAATTATTGAATATATTCCGTTCCTACGTAAATACGCACTATACAGTACTGCTGAGTTTGTTGATCAGTATGGCGAGCTTACGGCAACACATAATATTCTCCCTGAACTCGCTGCTGTTGCATTGATAATTATGTTTTATGGTCATCTCGTTAAAGATAAAAAAGGTAACGGCCAGTATATGTTTATATCAATCATCCTAATGTTGATCGTTACTTTAATTGGATATAAGGTGCCTCTCGCTTCGCGTCTTGCAGATTACTTTATTGCTTTCTTTATTCTTGCTATCACTTCTGCAATCGATACTTTTGATGATTCTAGTAGTCGTCATGTTATGGTTGGTATTACTATTACCTACGCCGTCCTATTCTTTGTGTGTGGTATTTATTTAAATGGTAGCGGGGCAATTTTTCCATATCGAACGTTGTTTGAGCTCGTTGAGGCATAATAATAGCGCCCCCTTCAAGCGAGGAGGCGCATTTTTTAAAGCTTTTTAGCGACGCTTTGTGCGGAAGATAAAGAATGCGGTTGTACTAAGTAGTATACTTATTCCAGCAATTCTAGCCAAGTTAAGGTCTGCGGTCTTCGGGTTTTTTATGCCCGAGCCGTTCGTGCTAACTGGCTTCGGTTTATTATTGTTGGTTGGGGTGGTTGGATTATCTTCTCCGCCGCCACCACCTTGTTGTTGTTCGCCAGACCATTCGACCCCGTGTTCGTATAAGATAGTATGACTATCCTTTGAATTGCCAGCCATATCGTATACTGTAGCGTATATTGAGTAGTAATTGCCTTTTTCAAGATTCTCGATGGTGAACGTTTTGGTCGTAGCGGTTGTCGCGCCTGTACCAGTCGTAGCGTAAACTTCAGCTTTATCGGTATAATTATCTGCATCTTCCAATTTGTAATGCCAGACGATTTTCGCTAAGCCACTATTAGTGTCCGTTACGCCAATTGATAAGGTTGCGCTAGTGTCAGTAGAAGATGGTATATCTATAGCAGTACTGATTATTGGCGCGGTCTTATCTATATTATTAATCGTTAAAGTCTTTGCTTTTATTTCATTATTGCTATTTTTAACCCAAAGCGTATAGGTGCCATTTTCGCTAACTGACTTATTGATTGTTGCAGTCTTTCCTGGAGTTTCAATCGCAGTCCATGAGCTTGGTTGAGTTTTTGTAGTGTTACCACTCTGGAGGGTGTAGTGAGTAATGTTATATGCGTTACTTGTCGTGGAAATATCTAATGCGACTGCACTATTTGTCCAGGCATTATTATTGCTATTGTCTGCAATATTTAAATCGGCGAACTTATTAATATGAAAGCTAACGCTACCCCAACCGAATTTTTCATCTTTTCCAGATGTGCCTAAATCCTCGGCATTAAGCTTCAGGGCATTATAAACATCATTAAAGCTATAATCTGGATGCTCAGACAGGATGTTAGCGACGGCAGCAGAAATGAACGGCGTAGAGAATGAAGTGCCACTAATACAAGTAAGGGCCGAATCATCGCCTCCGGCCGGCAATAGTAGACCTTCGCCTGGCGCAGTAAAATCTATTTCATTACCATATTGTGAAAAATCGGATTTATTTTTTTCTTGATTTACAGATCCGACCGCAATCGTATAGGCGCTCATTGCTGGCCAGCTTACATAGCCATTTCCGTTATTACCAGCAGCAGCAACGATAATCGTCCCAGCCTCCTTGGCTTCTTTCATGACTCTATCAATGACACTATAACTCACGTCGGTTGTTTTAATCTCGTTGGTACTACCTAGACTTAGATTAATTATGTCAACTTTACCTTTTAGTGCAGACACAGCCTCGAGCACGTTATCGACGCGGAATTCTGCACCGTTATTTATGCGGACTGGTACAACTTTAACATTAAATGGCGTCGATTCCGTGATTGCGCCCGCAACAGATGTACCATGCGTCATCTTATAACTAGTACCATCGTCATTAGTGTGGCTTATATTTTGCGAGTCGTCAGGATCGGAGTCATTATCATAATAATCATAAGCAAGCGTCATATCTAGACGGTCTTTAGGGCTATTATACCCAAACGCAAGATGAGTAGCCGTAATACCAGTATCGATGACTGCCACCTTAACTTTATTCGCAGAGGTGATAGACTTGGCGTAATCCATCATTTTCATCGATTCGTTACCCCATGCTAAACATTGGTCTGGCCAACGCGTAAAACCTGTATAAGTATAACTGCTACTATCTATGTCAAGACATTTGTCGACTTCCGGAATATTATATTTACCATCCATAGAAATTGGCACAAATGAGTTGTCTTGAATTTCCATCGGCATATTCAAGCTTATGCTATCAGCCTTATTACTGTCTCTATAGTAGATATAATTTTCTGAAGTAGCGTCATAATCTTTAAAAGTAACAACATATACACCATCTGCTACTTTTTTATAATCAACAATATCCTCGTTTTCGTCTAATTCTTTTTCATCGGCAATTTCGATGATTAATTTGTGTGTTTTTAATGAAGATTTAACTGTTTCAGCGGGCATATTAACACTCTCGCTTATTGCTTGTATCTTCATGTCAGGTACGGTTGCACTCAGCTCATTATTAGATGCCTGCGTTTTTGGCGCCGTCGCAAACAAAGCGCCCGCAACTAAACCAGCAGATGCTAACGAAAGCGAAAAAAGCAAAGACTTCTTTCTTCTGACCATAAAATAACCTTTCTTTTTTGACCTTTTTATTTTTATTTTGACCTATTGTATCCTCATTATAGGCACAAACGTCATTAGAATGCAAGTAATATTATTAATAATTATATATAGCTGGTATATTTAAAAAGTCTTCAATTTTTGTAACCGCATCAATACATGCACATTTCGCGAGTCGTTCTTCTGTCTTTAAAAGATTCTTCAGTTCGTCTAAGCTAACTTCTTTAACTTCGATTTTTTCGCCACCATCTAGTTTTTGCGTTTCTTGAGAAATAAAATCATTTGCAATAAAAGTATAGACGAGCCAATCGATTTTTGCGAATGGCTGATGAACCTCTATTAATTTCCAAGTTTTAAAAGTCATACCGGTTTCTTCTAGCATTTCGCGTTTTGCTGCATCTAACTCATCTTCTTCGGGTACATCATTCCGTCCGCCAGGGAAATCGTAAAACCATTCTTTACGCGGCTGTTTTTGGTGCGTTATTATCACTTTATTATCTTTAATCGCAATAACCTTTACGGTGTCTTTCCGGCTAAGCATCTCAAATGTTTCAATAGTGCCATCGTATAACTTTTGCGGCCATTGATAAACCTCGAAAATCTTACCAGTAAAAACTAGTTCCGCATTATCGGGTATCGTTGTTATATTATCGGGAATATATCTGCGCATATTATTACTAATTATAATTCAAAAACAAAAACAGCTTCTAGAAATGGATGCATTTTTAACCGCTATGTCTCCTTATGGCTCGAAAAAACTTGAGAAAGATATGATTTTTCGTATTAACAAGAAAGGGTTATAAATAACTAGTAAGCCAAGTCAAGCTCGCCCCTTGATATTTAAGCAAAGAACTGCTATCGTATACCACGAGAAACCGTAGTATTGCAGCGAAAAAGGAGGCGGAGTAGCTATGGCAACTAGTGTTGTGGTTTTGGAAGGGGATAATTATTACATATTGTGGGCAGGAGTTCGATTCTTTGACTTTGAAATAGAATTCAATCCGGACGGTAGTTATAAAACCAGCGAATCTGTAGCGACTGAAACCAATATGCGTGTGCGAACGAAGTCGCCGCGAACGGTATCACCTCTCCCTATGCTTTGGTGCGAAATAGAATGCTGTTTTCTGGAAGACATTCGTAACGGGGTTGAAGATTCGATAGCTATATTAATCGTAACCCCACAGGTGGCGGGTTACTTGTATATGTTAGAAAGAATTACAGCTCACGATTTATGGGGCGCCAAAGAGTGCAAGGATTATATAGATATCCCAGACCGGAGCACTAACATCGCTTATTCGGGTAAAACGTATACGTTTAATTACGTATTACGCATCCAAAAAGACGCAAGGTATGCATTCGCAACGGCGGACGAAAATGGGAAAATTATAGAATAATCGATCACCCCTTAAAAACCAAGAGCACGGCCGCAAAAGGCGGCCATTTTTGTGCCCAATCTCATACCAGTCAATAATAAAGCTCTTATACTCAAATAAAAGGTAATACAAAAAACTCGTCACAAATAAAAAAAGCTCGCAGTCATCTGCGAGCTTCCATTTCCGCTTTTTGGGCACGGAGAAGTTTTACGATTGTTGCTTCGGTTACTTGGATATCATCCCGAAAAGACAACGCCCTCCCTTCTGGCATAGATAATACGATGATACCCACAATTACAATCTCGTCCATGGGGACGCCTAAAGTAGCAGCCAGAATTGCCAGATGTTCGACAGTTGGCAATGCATTGCCATTTACCCACTTATAGATTGCCTGCGGTGTCTTAAAACCGAATATTTCCTGCATATCCCGTATGGTTATATGGGCATCGAACATCAGCTGCCTAATCCTTTCTCCAGTTGCGACGATATTGATGTTCGAAATAATCGTTCGCTCGCTACTGGGCACTAATAGGTCTCGTGCTACCGCTATTGAGCCATTTTTATACGTGCGTAATGGCCCTTTCGCTCTAATCGGATATGCGGAAGTGTCTGCGACTACAATTTCACTCATAGAGACGCCTAGGATGGCTGCTAGAACCGCTAAATGTTCCAGTGTTGGCAATCTTGGTACCTCTGCGCCAATAGTAAAATGCAGTGAGAGATGTGAAGTTAAAGAATATATTTATATCTCGCACATCTATACCGACCTCATCCATCCGGTCTCGGATTTTCTGACCAGTTGCAGTTTTGTTAATAATTGAACCCCTCATTATTACCCCCCCCATTCTCATAAACAACGGTTAAAGAGCTATAAAAACAGCCCCAGAACTTCCGATATTATAGCATATTTATAATAGTCTGTCCAATGGGCTAGGGCGGTATGCTAGAATACGACTGTGAGGTTGTTTCTTTCGAGTCACGATTTAGGCAACTAGCGCAGTCGAACTTTTTAAAGTTCTAAATTGTCCGTTAAATACTAAACTTTACGCCTATTTGTTTTGAACTTAACAGTTAAAGAGAAACGAATCGATTTTAACTTATTTGAACCATTTAATTACATAAAAAAATGAACTCTCGTCCAATATGGCTCCCCCTGGCTGACACATTACTAACCAATACTCCTAAGTATGGCTCATTCAATATGATACGGATGAGGAAACTCGTTAATGATGTCAAGTTCAATGCCTCGGCTAATGCCGATGAGGGAGATTGGTTAGACCACTTGCATCTGATAATTTCGGAGTATTAACCCTGGCTGATTTAGAAACAATAAGGATTTCCGAGTTGAAGGGCGGTTGGCATACTGGTAAAAAACTATCGAAAAACTAACCAGACTTGATAAAGATGGAGAAATAAAGGTGGCCGCAGAGCCATAATAGTCAATAGGCTTCCGTTTAGAACGGGGATCTTTTTCACGGTATAATAATGTTATGGTTAAAAACGAAAAAAATTTGAAATTTCGCAAGATCTTGAAAACCTCTGGCATCATAGTGGGTATATTGCTAGGATGTATGTTTTTGTTTGTCCTGGGTGTTTTTATTAACCATAAGATACAAATAGGGCGAGAATGGGAGTTGCTAAAATCTTATGACATTGGTAAAACGGTGATGGTGGATGGGCGAGAGGTTAATTACAAAGTTTTTAATTCTGAAAAAACCGAGCATACTTTAGTTTTGATGCCAGGGCTAAATGTGCAGAACGCCGCACTTTCGTTCACGCCGTTAGCCGAGAAGGTGGACGCACAAGTAATACTGATAAATCGTCCTGGATATGCTTTATCCGAGGATACTGGTGTAGATGCGACTTCTGACTTTATCGTTGAGTTTTATCGCAAAACGCTGAAAGAAATAGGGGTGGAAACCTCTGTAATTTTGATGCCTCATTCCATTGCTGGACAGTATGCAATGTATTGGGCGGAAAAATATCCTGAGGAAGTAAGCGGGATGATAGCACTTGATATTGGCTCTCCAGAAAATGCCATAGAGGAAAAATATAACCATTATGATTGGTTTTCTACTCACCTCTACAATATTGCCGCAAAATTAGGATTACACCGCTTGTTTATGCTGGATGAAGCAACGAGAGATGCTAAGGCTGAACAATTAGTGAAAACGGGATATTTTACGGAGGATTTAGCAAGAGCAAGCACAATTCTAGGGATGGAAAACGCCTTTCCAGATTTCGTAGTAAGTGAGTCGGAACTAGAAAAAACTAACGCTGAAAATACAATAAAGATTAGGGGTGAAAATTATCGTAAATTAGCAAAATTGTTTATCGCTGCCAACCAGTTCGATAAGGACTATTATGAAAAATATTTCAAGGAGACGGCGCTTAGCAGTTTTGGAGGAGATAAAAAAGCGATGGAGGAATACCTAGAGTTTTATAAGGAATATAAAAACGACAACCAGAAGGCATTACAAGATGAAAATGCAACCTTTATTAAAGTGCCAGGACCACACGCAATATGGGAGTATCCGACTGGCAAATTAGCAGAGGCGATAAATAGTTTTATAGGGATGGAACTTTGAAACGTCCTAAGAATCAGCAGTCTCTACGACTTAGCAAAAAATTTATTGTTGCGGGATTATTCTTGGGTATTCCAATTTTAATGATGATAATCGGTATGTTTTCGCCAAGTTTTGCTACTTTTTGGTGGCAGGTATTCACCAGTCCGATGGAAAGGACATTATATTTACTCTTTCAGTTTATTCCGATTAGTTTTTATTTAATATTGGGAATTCTCGCAGTATTTTGTGTAATATTAAAAATTACGAGAGTGTTTAATGTTGATAAAACGATAACAGCATTATTGGTGATTATGGTTTGTGCAATATTGCCACTAATATTTTATGCATCGGGGGCAAATGTCCAGAAAATCGACAGGCTATATTTTCCGAAAAATGTGGCACAGGAATATACGGCGGATGACTTATACGATTTAACATTGGAATTTAGTAATAAGGCAAGGTCGCTTGCTCTTGAAAAGCAAAATCCTGATACTAATGACGGAATAGTTGAAAAAGCCACAGAAAACTTAAAGCACCTGTCCACTAAATTTAAATTTCTAGATGGAACGTTCGTAAAAAATATCAAGTTTGAAAATTTAGAGTATGGCGGAATAACATTCCCATATAGCGTAAGAGCAAACTCTAAATATTCTGACGAACAAACTTTGCAGGTTGTCCAGCACGAACTTTGCCATACTAAGGGCTTAATCCGTGAAGTGGAGGCTGAATTTTGTGGAGTTCTAGCAAGCCTAGAAGGCAATGATGATTTTTCAAAACTTAATGGCTATGCGGAGGCGATAGCAATATCTAGTGCCGCCTTAGAGACTATTGGTTATAATATAGGGAAAGTGGACGAAATTAAGACCTGGTGTAATGGCACGGGATATAACTGTGGGCAGTTTTATGACACTTTTAGCGTGGATAATAGCTACGAGGCGGATGGGTTACTTTCTCCATTTCAAGATAGTAGTGATTTTTGGCTATTATTTAACTCTGCTAAGTTCTACAAAGAATATGGCTATTTGAGGTCAGCGAGACTATTACTTGAGTATTTCAAATAAAATCTTTTGCGGTTTTGCAGGTTTTGCGTGCAAGGTTGGGTTTTTAACTGATATTTTCTCTGAGTTGCTTAAATAGAATATACTACAAAGGTTTGAAAGTGGAGTAAAACTCGTTTTCTGAACCTGTTACTTTCTAACCTCAAAATTAAACAAAAAAACGGTGCTTCCATCTCTGTTAACACCATTTGTGAACCTTGCTTCTGACTCTAAACATACAACGTGGCTCCCTTTAGTGGACACATTTCGAACTGCTCTCTTTTCAATGACTCGAAAAACTCGAGGAAATAGAGGCTTTATATCAAAAAGAAAGGGCTACTACAGGGGTATACCGTAGAGAGTTCAGCACCTTTGCAACATAGTTAGCTGGCAATAGCCAACAAAAAA
>CAMYZS010000002.1 GCA_947303945.1 uncultured Candidatus Saccharibacteria bacterium
TTACAGGAACTAAGAATACGATGCTTTTTGTTGCACTTGAGATGTTAACTTAGGGCTTAGCTTGACAAGTATACGGCATCATGTTATAGTTCCTGTGTTCTTAAAATGTTCATTATCAAAAGTTGGGGGGTATGTGCTGTGCAAAATAATATGATTGACCAAATGGAGGCGCATAGTATCTTTAGGGAAAGTATGCAGCTACAGCTTGGCTACACTGTTGGAATCTGGCAGGTGTCAAAATGCCAGACTTGCGACATTTATTTTAATGGGTGGCATGATGCGTATCTGCCGTTTGCTGATGACACGTGCCAGGATAGTGCCCTAGTCGATCTCGTCGAGGGTATTTTTGGCGTATTCGATGGCGTTGGCAGTGATGCTAGTGGCCGCGAGGCGGCAATTAGTACAGCTAGTCAAATGCATTCTCTTTTAAAAGAATCGACATGTGAGTCTGGAAAAGATCTTGCGAGGCTCGTTGACCAAACGAACCGGCTTTTAGTTTCTAGCTCGGATTACGATGGTAGCAGTACTACTGCTTCGGTAGTAAAGATTCTGGGAGAAGAGCATAATTGTTTTAAGCTGGCTTATGCTCAGGTTGGGGATTCGAGGATTTACCTAGTCACTAGCTCTGGCGTACGACGAGTAACTCAGGACGAGGTGGATGATGAAAGAAACCTCACGCATGTAGTAGGAGATCGTCTCACAGATCATGTTTGCGTGCAGTTTGGCGAATTTTTTGCTAAAAGCGGCGATTGTGTCGTGATTGTCTCGGATGGGGTTACGGGGAGTAACAAGGAAGCAGCCATGACGGATGATGAAGTTGGTCAGCACGTGCGTTCGGCGGGGGATGCATTTTCGGTAGCCCGAACGCTAATTACGAACGCATGTGAGCTCGATGATCTAACTG
Source organism: uncultured Candidatus Saccharibacteria bacterium (assembly GCA_947303945.1). Lineage (GTDB taxonomy): Bacteria > Patescibacteriota > Saccharimonadia > Saccharimonadales > Saccharimonadaceae > UBA2834. The sequence goes on from CAMYZS010000002.1 coordinate 905, forward strand.
TGGTTGCCATTAAGTTCACCTAAGAATAAAAACCGCCCCAGCAATGGGGCGGCATTTTAGAGTTTGGTTATTTCGCCGGTTTTGAGGTTTTTGGCTTTATATTGTCCGCTAGTGACCTCATCGTTACCAATAACGATGGCGTAGTCGGAAATTTTGCTGGCGCGATTGAATTTGTCGCCAAGTTTGCGATTCGATAGGTCTACGTCGATGGTTTTGCCCTGCCCACGCATTTTGTCGGCCAACTCGAAACTAGCTTTGTATTCATGTTCGCTAATCGGCAAAATGACGTAGTCAACTGGCTGTTTGGTTTCAATTTTGATAAGATTGGCGTCGCGCAAGACGAAGAATAGGCGCGTGAGGCCAATTGAGCCGCCAACGCCTGGGAACTTTTGGTCGGTAAAGTTGCTGGCGAGGTTTTCGTAGCGACCGCCACCAGAAATACTGCCGATTTCACGGTAATCGTCAAGCACGATTTCGAAAACGGTGCCGGTGTAATAATCGAGACCGCGAATAATCATAAAATCAATAATGCAGTTTTCTGTACCTTTTTGGGTGAGGATATCGAAGACGGCTTTGAGCTCAGCGAGCCCATCGGCGATTAGAGTGGTGTCGCTCATTATTTCCGTGAGTTTGGCAGCGATTTCATCATAGCTGCCATGTGTAAACATGAAAGCCATAACTTTCTCAACTTGTTGGTTATTGAGACCAAGCTCGTGGAGAGCGGCGGAGCTTTTTTCGGTAGGGATTTTCTCGGCATGATCAATGATGCTTGAAATTTCGCTGGTTTTTTCGGATAGGTTGAGTGACTTAAGAAAGCCGGCGAGAACTTTACGGTTACTGATGCGGATGAGCATTTTGGGCAGCTTGAAAGTTTTGAGCGCATCGTGAATGCAGGCGATTACCTTAGCATCGTAGGCGATTGGCAGACTCTCGCGACCGATAATGTCGGCGTCACACTGGTAAAACTCGCGAAAACGGCCACGTTGGGCGCGTTCGCCACGAAAGTTGCGGTTGATTTGAGTGACTTGAAATGGAAATGCTAGATCATTATTGTGTTCGACAACGTAGCGAGCAAGCGGCACAGTATGATCGAAGCGTAAGGCTTGGTCGGCGGAATCGGCTGATTCGGCGGTTTTACTAACCATGTAAATTTGTTTCTCGGTATCGCCACCGGCTTTGGCGAGTAGGATGTCGGTTCGTTCGATGATTGGTGTTTCGATACTCAAGAAGCCATAATGATGATATACGTCGCTAATGTTTTGCTTGAGCTGGTCAAAAACTGCCTGCTCGGTTGGTAGTAGTTCTTGCATGCCAGAAAGTGGCGACGTATTAAATTTCTTCATAGCTATATTTTAACATATAGCTATCTGTTAGGGATTATTGTGTGATTTGTTTGTATAATTCTATTGCCTCGGAGGCTTCGGTGATAGCTTTATTTTTATTACCCTGTTTAATAGTAAATATCGCTTCTATCTCGTCGTTGTTAGTGCCGAAAATAAAATATACTTCTTTGTTTTGTTTATACATATCTACATTTTCAACATCGGTCTTGATGCGGTCTTTTTGATTAATCGTGAATGCTTTGTAGTATATTTTGGCGACGAGACTGCGGTAGCCATCGATGCTTGATTCGATTGTGAGACTATTCTCTGATACGTTGACGATATCTTTGTAACTATTGACGTGGCGATTGAGTGGGAGTGGAAAGAAGGTGGCAATATCGAATAGGTATGGTTTGTTGGATTTATCGGAAATAGTTAGAGCAGCTTTTATTAACGCACTTCGGATGGCGGTTTCGGTTTTCGTGTCGTAATCCCCGCTAGGTAAGCGGTAGGCGTATGAAAGTAGTTTTTTGCTAGAAGTGAAACTGTATAGCGTAAATGTGGTGGCGTCGTGGTCTTTAATGGCAGTAACGATAGTGGTAGCTCCGACGATATAATCGCTTTCACATTTTTTGTCCGCTTCGCATTCTTGGTTGATTTCTTCTAAAGATTGTCGTTTATCGGTTGCGATATCGACGCGGTAAGTTTGGTCATCTTGCGAAACATTTAGGGATAAAAATGTATTATTTGCGTCATCTTCGTCAAGTATTTGGCTGGCGTTATTAAAAGAAATGTTTGGCGCGCCAGTAAAGGTGTAATTATTGATCGAAAATCCTTCGGAAACGTTCGACATAGCATAACTACTGCGCGTTAGAGCGCTCTCGTTAAAATATTCGATATTGATTTCATGGTTTTCTGTAATTGTTTCTTCGTGCGTTTCTGCGACTGTCGATTCTTGGCTGTTGGGTTTGGGCTGGTTGATAAAGAACAAGACAATTGCGATTATTATGGCGATGCCGGCGATGACTATCGCTGTGATAATAATTGGCTTTTTGCTACGTTTCGGCTTCTGGGCATTTGCACTAAGCTCGGCTATAGTCGGAGCTGATGGTGTGCTTGACATCTGGCTATTATTGTCGTTATCGTTTGGGTTCATATCTTTATTTTAACATGAGCCCTTTAAAAATACTTTTTCGCATTTTGCGATAAGATGTGTTATACTGTTTTCATTGTGGCTCTGTAGCTCAGCTGGTAGAGCAGAGGCCTGAAGAGCCTTGTGTCGTTGGTTCAAGTCCGACCGGAGCCACCAAAAGAATTACCCGCAGGGGGTGATTTTTTGTTGTAATATATTTTTCAGATAGTAAAAGGAGATAAAGGAAGAGTGCGGAGCTGTCTGGGATTTGCCAGATTGGGGACCAAAAACGCAAAGATGTCTCGTTCATATCGATTATGTCCGTTTCCTAGACTAGAGTAGACTGTCTAGTTGATTTTCTTATAATTTATCGTATAATTACAGTTGAGTTTTTAGAGTTGCATGAAATTCGGTCTTTTACAGTTAGAGTTAGAAAGGAAGGTGCATTTTGGAGGAGAAATATCTACGGCTTGTAGAGAGCATCAGGGACGCCGTGCGCAAAAGAGCGATGGATGTTCCGAAATTTCGTAAGGATGGGAATGGTTGCATTCGTATCCTTTTATATCCTTGTTGTAAGGAAGCTGATGATCAGTTTGGTGGACTGAGCAAATTCGGCACCGACGGCAACGATATTGCAGACTATGAATATGCGTTCGCGGTTACTCCTGGCGGTAGCCGCGTGGTAGCGGCCAATACTAATGATGGTGGCGAATGCAAAATCGACTGCTACGCTTTATCGGCAATGAAGATTGCTGACTGCTCGCATGCTCAGGATGTGGGCGCAGGACTGCTTTCGGGCATTGTTGATGACCCGAGCCTGACAGAAGATTGTGGCTACGGCCACTATCCTGGCGCCCTGTGCGTAGAGGTGAAGAAAATTGACATAACATCTGACACTGACGGATTTCGCTCGTACGAAGACGAATCCGATTACTGGGGTATTTACGTATGCGTGTCTGGCGCAAGCTACAGCGAAGATCTGTATTGCGCAGCTGCGGCGATTGCTGTTATTGAAGATTTCTTCATGTACGAGACGGGCTGCTATCGGATTGTTGAACCGAATATCTGATGGGGGGATCCTTCCCTTTCTGAGTAACTTGAAGCTCGGCAGTCGCCGGGCTTCTTTTTTGTAACGTAAAACCACCAGCCTAGCTGGTGGTTTTGCACTACAACAAAAAAGACGCCCAGTTGTCCACATAATGGAACTGGGCGTTGTGAGAGCGGGTGGTTAATAGAAAAAATCGGTCATGAATTCACCGATGCGTTCGGCGAGAGATTTCTTGTCCTTTTTGGGATCTTTCTGCTCGCCGCCGTCGCCGCCGCTGGGATGTGGTGAAGACAGGATGTAGCCGAGGAAGCCGTTGTAAGGGCTTCTAGGGCCACCACCGCCGCCAGGAGGCGCACCGTGTCCGCCGGGACCGAAGCCGCCGGGACCGAAGCCGCCGGGACCACCAAAGCCGCCAGGGCCTGGACCGAAAAACGCTATATTGCCACTGCCACCGTAAAGAGCGATCTCTGCCATAGTTGACACCCCCTTTCAAGATTTGTATCTATATTCTAACATAAATACGATAAAAAACAAGGCGCATTTGACGCGCCCTGCTATTTTGCTTAAGCCCGCTTAGTCGCTGGTTTCCCAGACACTACTGATGGCTTTTGAAACGGTAATATCGTCTGGGCGGAAAGTTTCGTCGATTGCCTTGATTTGTTCTTGGATATCTGCGTCGCGATCGGCTTTGAAGAGTCCTGCTGCAGCGGAATCTGAGCCATAGGCAGCCGCGGCATGATGGCCGTCAATATCGACACGTACGCAATCGCGGAGATGCTTATCTGCAGCCATGACTAGCGCGCTAGCTTTGGAGCGGGCATCGGCGAAAGCGTCGGCCAAAAGTTGTCTCTGATGGTCGCGATAATCTTTAAGGGTAAATTCGATATGAAGATGTGGAAAGCTGTCACTATTGGAAGTGAGCGCGAGGAGTTTGGCGAGGCGCTCTTTGTTGTAATCAAAGATGATTTGTAGCCATTGCTCAAAGAAGAAACCGTCCGAAACGCGGCGAGTGAGATTTTTGGTTAGATCTTCTTCGGTTTTTGCCTCGATGCGGTTGGTATGGAAGTGTTCGCTGATGTTGTAGGCGTAAGTTTTGAAATCTTTGGCCTCAAAATCGCTCTCATTTTCGATATATTCGATAAAACTTTTTACTTTTTCGACGCCACGCCGCATGGCTTCGCTGTATTCATTGGCGTGCGCATGAAAGCTAGCGCAGGCGATGATTTGGTCTGGCGCAACTTGCTTTTCGGCATAGCCATCAACAAATATTTGCATATATCCTCCTATATCATTTAATTTTATTCTAGCATAGAACTTATGCTTGATTAAGATTAGAAAAGTGTTGGATAATGAATTATACTGTATGGGAAGGGGTAGTAATTAATAATATAGTAGCTTGTTAGGAGCGCAATATTATGATCTAGAGTAATCACATTGGTGAAAAAATAAATTCTGAAAGGAGCCTTTTCCAGTGAAAGATAATAAGATTTTTGAATTAATTGATGCAGAAAAGCAACGCCAGAGTGAGGGCTTGGAGTTAATACCGAGTGAAAATTATGCTTCGGCGGAGGTGCGCGAAGCGATGGGGTCGGTTTTTACGAATAAATATTCAGAGGGTTATCCTGGCTTTAATAGCTTAGACGGCTCTGATGATGAGGTGCTGTCAATTGAACCGGATAACTACCGCTATTATGGTGGTCAGCAAAATACCGATAAAATAGAGCGTCTAGCAATTGCGCGTGCGCGTAGGCTGTTTCATGCTGATCATGCAAATGTGCAGCCACATTCGGGCGCGCAGGCAAACAACGCGGTTTATAATGCGTGGCTAGAGCCGGGAGATACGGTGTTGGGGATGAACCTTGGCCATGGTGGCCATTTGACGCATGGGGCGCCAGTCACGCAAAGTGCTAAAATCTATAATTTTGTGTCGTATGGTGTTAATCCGGAAACTGGCGATATTGATTATGACGAGATGGCGAGGCTTGCCGCTGAGCACCAGCCGAAAATTATTTTGGTTGGCTATTCTGCTTTTTCGAAGATTCCAGATTTTGATCGTGTTGCGGAAATTGCGAAAGATATCCCAGATTGTCTATTAATGGCCGATATGGCACATGTGGCTGGCCTGATTGCTGGCGGCGCACATCCGAATCCGCTTGATCATGGTTTTCATGTCATGACTACAACTACGCATAAGACTTTGCGTGGTCCGCGTGGTGGACTAATCTTGAGTCGTGGTAAAGTTAGCAGTCCATTAAAAAAGCCAGAACATACGCTTGAGAATATTCCGACTTTAATTGACCGTTCAGTCTTCCCTGGTACTCAGGGTGGTCCATTAATGCATATTGTAGCGGCCAAGGCTGTTGCGCTATATGAGGCGGAGCAGGTTTCATTTCAGAACTATGCTCGCGAGGTTGTGAGCAATGCAAAAGTTTTGGCAGATGCACTTATGGCGCATGGCTTTAAGCTTGTTGGTGGTGGTACAAAAAACCATTTAATTTTGGTTGATATGATGGCTTCGTTTGGCATAGATGGCAAGATTATGGAGACTATGATGGATAAGGTTGGTCTTACGTTGAATGCTAATGCTATTCCAAATGATACCTTGCCGCCATTTAGGCCATCGGGTATTCGTTTAGGGACGGCAGCAATTACGACTCGCGGTATGAGTCGTAATGAGATGATAAAGATAGGCTCCTGGATGCGCCGGATAGCGGAAATCTGTGTCGAGATTAATAGTGGCCGCCAGCCGGAGAATGCATTTACAAATGAGCTTACTGCGATTCGCGAAGAAGTTCGTCAGATTGCTGAGATTTTCCCTATTCCGGGCATTCAATATTAAATAAATAAACATCCACCGGCTTAGCCGGTGGGTGTTTATTTGAACGGGTAGTAGCTCTCTATTTTGCTGACAGCGCCCAGAGGGCGCATATTAGAACTATTATCACTCGCGTAAATGCTTAGTTAGTCATAAACGGATTATTTAGATCCAGCGGCAATTGATTCTGAATATATTCTTGAACCTTCTTTATATCCTCCTCGGCTATATCTACATATTGATTACCGTAGTAGCTTCTTCAAAGATATAATTCAAATGCATCAATCATCTCAACTCAACCGACAACTTGACAAATATGTACATATGATGTATAATGTAGACATTGTTCTTTAATCATCCGCTAAAAAAGGGGGGTAAAAAAATGAATGAAAAGAGATTCATGAAAGCGGTATTTATTGAAAGTGCCGCTATAGCGGCTACGATGATCGCGGCATTACGGTTCACGAGTGCTACAGCTATCGTCATCTACGTAGCAGTCAGTCTGTTTGCGATAGTCGTATCATGGGTCGTCATCGATCCCGTCAACAGCGAACTGTATCGTACTGCCTGGTGGTTCCATATGGGCGGTTGCGCTATGATAATAATAGCTTTAGTAGCGACAGACTACAGTTTGGAGATAGATGATCGAATAAAGTTAACGATTGTGGCTCCCTTCTTTCTTTCGGCTCTTTTATATATTTATGCCAAAAGAAAAGAAAAGAAAAAGAATAACTCGTAAAACACCCACCGGCTATGCCGGTGGATTTTAAGATATAATCACAGAACCCCCAGCCTAGCCGGGGGTTTAGGATACAAAAAACTTCCCCAACCAAGTGGGGAAGTAACGGCTGTCATGTTGCATCTTTATCTATCCCTTAAGCAGCTTCTCGCAACGGCTGATGTCACTAAGGACATTAGCGCATTTTGCAATATGCCAATATGTAATCAGCATATTTATCGCGGCAGAGAGATAGTAACCGGTATATATGCTAGGAACAACGCATGATATTAATATTATCGGCCAATAGAGCCATTCTAGCCACTCAGCGTAGTTCAGGACTGGCCATAAAATACCGTAGACGACAGCGGCAATTCCGATGGCGACAATACTCATTATAAGCCAGCATATAAGCAGCATCGGCTCTCGAAAGAAGTACCGGAGGCCATTATTCTTTATAGCCTCACGAGCCTCCTCCACTCGTTTTTCCCAAAAACGGAGTTCGGATTGCGCTGCCATTTTTGCCAGCTCATCCTCATGGGCATAGGTGTAGTTAGACCAATACTTAACCATAGCCTGCGCCTCTTTAATTATTGCAAGCAAATCTTTCCTATACATATTCCCCCCTATTGAACAATGTATACTTGGCCACGCATAGAATTCGGGCCAGCGTTCAACCCTCTGTTTGGAGATAATCTTCAGAGAGGCTAAACGCCGACTCGAATAAGGAGTTTTCTGCTATAAATGCCGGTTAAATCATTTCGGTAAGACTATAAATATACTTGCAACGATACTTATTATGCTGCATATACTTATATTCTAACATAAACGCTTTAAATTGTCAACAGCGCCATATAACTTTCAGTGCCTTTGCAACACTTCATAATGAGTTTCTAAACCTTTAGTGGATCTTTACCGTCCAAAAAATGCTAGATATGGTGAGGCTTTGTGAGATTATAAGCTGGTCCTGTTATTTAGCGCAGATGTAAGGGTGATTTGGTCGGCATATTCAAGTGACACGCCAAGCGGTAATCCGCGAGCGAGGCGGGTGATATTGAGCTCTGGGTATTTTTCGTGGAGGAGCTTTTCGAGTAAGATTGCAGTCGATTCCCCTTCAACGGATGGATTAGTGGCAATAATGATTTCGTTGACGGAATCTTTTTCGACGCGCTCGATGAGTTCTTTGATATGCAGCTTATCGGCCGTAATGCCGTCCATTGGCGAAATCGCGCCACCAAGCACATGATAGGTGCCTTTGTATGCTTTAGTGTGTTCGATGGCATAAATATCCAATGGTTCTTCGACAACTAATACAATGCCCTTGTCGCGGGCGGGGTCGTCATATAGTGGCGACAGTTTGTCGCTGGCGTCCATGATGGCAAAAGTAATTGGGCAGCTCTTGACGCCAGAATGAAGATTCTGCAATGCTACGGCGATTTTGTCGGAGATATTTTCGTCGGATTTCAGCAAAAAGTATGCATAGCGTTCGGCGGTACGCGAGCCAACACCAGGTAGGCGCCCAAGGGCGTCAATTAAATCATTTAGGGCGTTAGGGAGCATAATTACATGCCGAAGTTGCCGAGAGCGCCCATGAGTGGCTTCATCTTGTCGGTTGCAATTTCTTGTGCTTTAGCATAACCGTCGCGCAAAGCGTTTTCGATCCAGCGTTCGAGTTCATGGATGTCGTCGAGGTCGATTTTTTCTGGGTCGAGTTCGACTTTTTTGATCTTGAGCTCGCCGGTGATTTGAATAACGACGGCACCGTCACCAGCTTCGACTTCGACGATTTCGTTCTTGAGATCTTTTTGCGCCTTACGTAATTGGTTTAACATTTTCATTTGGTCCATAGTGGCACCCATAATCTAACTCCCTTGTTCTTCAGTAGTATTATTTTCGTATATATATAGTCTAGCAGAATTTAACTTCTTTGGCGATGTTATAATCTGTTTTAACTCTAAATTCTCGTTTTTGAGTGGCTCGCCAAGTGATGCAATTGGCGAATCGTTGTGGCTTGGGATGTCTTGCGTGACCGTCAGGTTGTTATTACGCTCGAAGAGCTTATAAAAGTTATAATTTGGGTGCCCTTTCGGAATAATCAAAATTGTGCCACTGTCGAGTTTTTCGCCGATAAGAGTGATGTCATTATTGAAATTATTCGCGACGGCCGGAGTGTAGTGATAGCCAAAAATAAAATGCGAGAGATCCGTTACGATAATAAATATTACAACAGTCATGAGCGGCAATGTGCCAAAGATATGCGCGTATGGGTTTTCGGGGAATAGTGAGTGCCATTTTTGAATAATTGATTCAATACCTGCGGTCGTGAGAATGGCGATAGGGACAACGATAGAAATGGCGGCGTTTTTGTTGAATCCGGCTATGACGATTGCGTAGATAATTAGTAGGCTAACGACGCTATTGCGCGAAGTGAAGAGCTTGCCAATTGAAGCGAGCGCGCCGATGATAAGGAGCGCAACCGTGGCGAGGCCAAATAGTGGCGCAAGATAGACGCTATCATAGGCGTTGATGAAGCTGAAAAAAGGTGCGAATGCGGTGGCGATATTTGATATAAATAGATTGATATTATCGGTGAAGATAAGTTTTATGATTATGGCGGGATTAAAGATGCAACTAATTGTTAGTGGCGCCAAGGCTATAATGAAGACGATGATACTGATTATGATCTGATATATTTTGAGTTGTTTGAGCGAGTGGCGAAGGTGCGGATGGGTGATGCCGGCGATAGCGATGCCGAGTGCAACGTAGATTAAATGTGGTGTATAGAGCGACATAGCAACGCAAAAAGCAAAGGATATCACGAGCATTGGATGAGTATGTTTATTGCCGACGATTTTGGATCCAAGCCATAGGATTGCCGAGAGCCAGAAGATATACATAATATTTGGTGCACCAAATCCGGCCAGGAATAAAAATGCAACCGATAATGTGGTGAGAATTGAGCTGACGATGGCGACGTCGGATTTAAACCAACGATTGAGGAGCAAGATTAAAAATAGGCCAGTTAGGACGGCGATGATGATGGAAGGATATTTAATAGAATAGAGCGTGATACCAAAGACACTGGTGGTAACTTTTTGAAGTAAACGATATGGTAGATCCAAAACTTGCCCATCGGCGATAAAATTACGAGTGATTTTTTGTGATTCTACGACGGAGTCCATTTCTATAGAACTGACGCCGCCAGGTGCAATCATTGGCAGAAAGCTGAGTAGGCCAAAAAACACTAACATCAAGGCAATGTAGCCCAAAACAAAGCGATAACGGTATAAAAAAGGTATTCCTTTTAACTTTTTCACTGTATTGATTTTAGCATGTAGAATAGATTGAATGCAAGCAAACTACTCATGCTTAGTGTCGAGCGACATGAAGCGGACGCGGGCCTTGTCGAAGTAAAGCTCAATACTACCAGTGGCGCCGCGGCGATGTTTGGCGAGAATTAAATCGGTGATATTTTGGCGTTCAGTTTCTGGGTTATAGTAGTCTTCGCGATAGAGGAACATGACGATGTCGGCATCTTGCTCGATGGAACCAGATTCGCGGAGGTCGGAGAGCATTGGAATTTGCGGACTACGTGATTCGACGGTACGAGAGAGCTGCGAAAGTGCAATTACTGGCACGTTTAATTCGCGGGCGATTAACTTGAGTCCGCGGGAGATTTCGGAAATTTCCTGGACACGGTTGTCCATTGAGCGTTTTGACGAGCCGGACATGAGCTGCAGGTAGTCGACGATAATAAGCCCGATTTCGGAATTATGAGCAGCGCGGCGGGCTTTAGTGCGCATCTCCATAACAGTCAGACCTGGAGTGTCATCAATGAGGATTGGAAGCTCGGATAGTTCGGATAAGGCTTCGGAAATTTGCGAAAAATCGTCACCAGAGAAATTGCCGGTTTCAAGCTTGAACGAATCGATACCAGATGCATCTGAGAGCATACGATTAATAAGTTGCTGCTTGCCCATCTCTAACGAGAACAATAGCACGGCTTTATTATTAATGCGCGCAACATTGCTAGCGAAATTGAGTGCTAGGGCCGTTTTGCCCATGGCTGGACGAGCGGCGAGGATGATTAAATCTGACTTATGAAAGCCGGCCGTAACGCGGTCAAGGTCTGGATAGCCGGTTTTGTATCCAGCAATACTTCCCTTGTTCTCATGGAGATTCTCGAGTAGATCGAAGGTTTCTGAAAGTAAGTCCGAAATTGGTATGAGGTCATTGGAGACGTTTTGTTCGGATACTTCAAAGAGCGCACGTTCGGCTTCGCCGAGAAGTTCGAGTGTTTCAGTATCTTCTTTGTAGGCGTCTTCGGTAATATTGGCGGCAGCAGAAATGAGACGGCGACGAATAGCGGCTTTATTGACGATTTCGGCATAAGCTTTAGCGTGGGCTGCAGTTGGGACGAAGCTAGCCAATTCGGATAAGTAGGCGGAGCCGCCAGCCTTTTCGGTTAATTTCTTTTTTTTGAGCCAATCGCGGACAGTTAAGATGTCGACTGGCTGATGGCGCTCATAGAGGCTCCACATTGCGTTATAGATATGCTGATGGCGTTCGTCGTAGAAGTCGTGCGGTTTGACGGTTTCAGTGATGTCGGGGAGGGATTCTTCGGATATTAAAATTGCACCGAGTAGGGATTTTTCGGCATCGAGATTTTGTGGTGGGATGCGCTCGGCAGTATTCTTAGAATTATTCGTCGGCATCGATTTGGACTTCCTCTCCTCCGCCCATGAGCTCAGCGATGGCGGCCATTTCGGCATCTTTTGCGAGCGTGTCGGCGTTTACTTCTATAGTATATTTTCCATGCAAAAAATCGGCAATCATAGGCACTTTCTTTGTAATTTGGTCTTTATTAAACTTCCTTTTTGCATAAATTACGATTTTATCTTCTTCGAGAACATAATCGGACTCTTCGAGATATTTATTAATTCCAGGGATATTGTCGTGCGTATAGACCAAGATGCTATTCCATAGTTCGGCATCATCGGCGCTTGGTTCGGGGGTGGCGGTTGGTGCAGGTGCTGGTTGCGATGTATTGTCTTTGGCTGGCTCTTGCTCTGTGGTTTCAGTCTTTGGCTCGACTGTTGCCTTGGCTTTTGGTGTGGGTGCGTCGATGGTTTTGGCGGTTGCCTTGGCTTTTGGTGTGGGTGCGTCGATGGTCTTGGCGGTTGTTTTTGGTGTTGCAATCTGCATCGATGCGGTAGCTGCTGCTGGCGCGGTGGCATGGTTTGGCTGTACGATGGGTGTGGCGCCGTGCGGAATTAATGCCAATAAAAGCTTCGCTTCGGGATAAGATGAGCGCGAGACGTCGAGTAAGTTGTCTAATAGGTCGAGATGGATTGGCTGCGGGTTGGTCATGATTTCGTTGATGAGATTTTCGGCAATTGTCTCCGGTTTAATACCGGCTTCGAGTAGATTTTTGAGTTGGTCGCGCACGCGCATGACGTCGCCGGCGGCATAACCATTAAGAATGCTAGTGATTACTTCGGTCTGTGGGAGTCCAAGTGCTTTGGTGATCAAATCGGCGTCAATTTTGTCGTCGCTGAGCGTAGAAATTTGATCAAGTAGACTAAGCGAATCGCGAAATGAGCCGCCGCCGCGTTTGACGACGATTTTAAGTGCTTCGTCGGTGATATTTATTTGCTCTTTTTGGGCGATTTTTTTGAGATGGTCGAACATGACGCTCGGATTGGCGAGTTTAAAGGTAAAAGTTTGGCTGCGCGACGTGATGGTGACTGGTACTTTGTAGGCGTCGGTGGTGGCCATAATAAAAATGACGTGTTCTGGCGGCTCCTCGAGCGTTTTAAGTAAGGCATTAAAGGCCGACTTAGAGAGCATATGCACTTCGTCGATAATGTAGACTTTGTACTTCCCTTTTGTCGGTGCGATGATGGCTTTTTCGCGCAAATCGCGAATATTATCGACGCCCGTATTGGAAGCGGCGTCGATTTCAATAATGTCGAGATAGTCATCTTCGAGTTCGTATTTGAAGTTATTGACTTCGTGTGCCAAAATGCGAGCGACAGAAGTTTTGCCGGTACCACGTGGACCAATAAATAGATAGGCATGGGCAATTTTGCCGTTTTGGATGGACTTTTCCAAAACGGACGTAATCTGCTCTTGCCCAATTACCTCGCCTAGCGTTTTTGGACGATATCTACGATATAACGCTTTCATCAAGAATATTTTAGCACATTTCTCTTAACGAGACGCTGAGCTTTCCGGGAGTTGTTTTACGCTTTTGAGGCTTATGTTTGGTGAATATTTATATTTCGTCTGGATGTTGGCTTACGTAATCGTAAACTTCATCGATGATTTTCTTGTCGTATAAGAAAGTGATGGTTTGTTCGCCATTTTGCTCGACATATTTTCCGAGTCGGAAGGCGTCGTCGTTTTCTTCACTTGAGAATATTAGGTATTCTTCGCCATGGAGTGGAAGCGAGAACAGATATAAGTAGGTATGGCCATCCGAAAGCTGGATTCTATCCCCTGATTCAAGATTCATCATTAAACCTCCTGACCTTGATTAATTGTAGTTTCCGAGTCGCCAGAATTGGTTGGAGACTCAGGTCTTCCGTGAATAATTTGATCGGCGTATTCTTCAAGATCGATACCGATTCGCTCACTTAAGTCGCGCAGAGTTGCTTCGTCATGCTTAATGAGCAGGGCTTGAGCAATAAGCATTTCTGCATCGGTCATTTGATCAAAGATTGTGCCAGTTTCTCTAGGCGCGGTAGCTTCCGTTTCGTTGCTTTGCTCTGGTATTTCAATGCCAGCCTTCGTGGCGAGTTCTTGAGCGATTTGCGGAGCGTGATCGCCGGCTTTTTCGGAGAAGATTTTGGTGAGTCGGACTAATTGTTCGCCGTTTAGCTCCATAATTTCCTGTTCGGTCTCATATTCTGGAGTTGGCACAGCGCCGCCCTCTACTGTAGTTATGGAGCCTTCTTCTGCTACTTGCTCGTTTTCGCGTTTACGGTTGCGTGCGATTGCGATTCCGATGCCGGTAGCGGCAATGGCGACCATAGCAGCGTCATGAGCGAGTTTAAGTAAATTCAACTTTCTTTCGGTTGAGCCTTCGGTAGTAGTAATGGATTGAATCTGATAAACGTTACCATCCGAGCCGATAATGGTGTCGCCTTCGGCACGATAGCCGCCGTCGGGATTCAAAACATTAATGAATACTTTCTGGCCATTTTCGTTTTCGATTTCAATGTTGCCATCGGTAATATCGGAGCTTTCGCCGCTGTATTCGTGCGTAACAGTAGATTCTGTATCGTAAGCTTCTATTGTTTCGGTAACTGTGTGTGGAATTTGATCTTCGTCGACGAATTCAATACCGAATCCTTCGGTCCAGCCGGTTTGTCCACTTAATTCGCCACCGCCGTTTGGTCCGTCAAGATGAATATGAATCGTTATCTTACCTTTATAGCCAGACTCTCGGCGTACGCGTTCAAGTAATTCCTGAATACTGCCACTATCACCACTTTCAATATGATAAGCTTTGATGATTTGACCATCTTCGTCGGTAAACGAGACGCGATCAATTGTATATTCGCCTTCGGCGCGGTATGGGTTTTCGCCGATAGTAACCGTTCTATCTTTGCCGCCATGTTTGATGACGTACTGATAATCGGATGAGTTGTGCAATACGAGCCCATATGGTGCTTCGATAGTGTCGCCGAGACTAGTACCTTGTAGAAGTTTTTCGACTAACTCTTCGCGTATTTTTTGTTCTTCCTCAGGTGTAATTCGGCGTTCTACGTCGATGGCGGGATGATGTGTAACTACGGTTTCTTGTGTTGTTGCGGTGACACTGCCCGTCGATGGATGTGTGATGTTGTCAAATGGCGGGATTAACATAGTCAGCGCCAGTAAAAGTGCAAGCGAGCCAAGCTTGAGGCGTTCGAGGAATTTCTTCTTTTGGTCCTTGGTCTTTTCATCAATTGCTTCGCGTTCGGTCGGAGTCAATTCACTACGTTTAATTTGCTTGATAATTGTATAGATTTCTTCTTTGATTTCTTCAACTTCTGGATCGTCTGGCTCGTCCTCTGGGTCGGTTGAGTCATCGTCTGGTTCCTCTTCGCCGGGTATTTGACTCGGTCCTTCCGGATTACTGATTGGGTCATGTAATATCCATCCACCAGCTGGATCGATGGGGTCATGTAGGCCTTTGCCGCTATCTCTTGAGCCGCCATGATTATCGTTATCGTTTTCTTCGTCTTCATCATCGTCGTCGTTGCCGCGTTCGCCGCCGAATGGGTCTATAGGGCTATGAGGACCTCTACCGTCGCCTCTTGAGCCGCCATGATTATCATTATCGTCGTTGCCGCGTTCGCCGCCAAATGGGCCTATAGGACCATGGCGGTCTCTACCGTCGCCTGTTGGGCCGCCATGATTATCGTTATCGTCTTCTTCGTCATTATCATCGTCGTCGTTGCCGCGTTCGCCGCCGAATGGTGGCGGAAGTGGGGGTTCCGGCGCGTACATGTCGATGATGCGTCCGCTAGTGAGCGTGCTAATTAGATCGTTTGTGATATTTTCTGTATATCGACCAGTTCCAAGAAAAGTCATGCGCTCTTGTGATGGGATATTATTCCAAGTCTCGATAGCTTGCATGACTTTGTGATAATAAGTTTCGTCTTTATTGACGCCGTTGTCTTTATCTCTAAACCATAGCTCCCACTTTTGTGAATCGATAGTATCTATTCCTTGCTTAGTAAAACCGGTGGCTATGCGCATTAGATATGATTTTGGCCGTTCTTGTTCTGCGACGTGTCCGCGGAATTTTACATGTTCGCCAAGATGAGCCCACATAGCTGATGGGTCGTCTCTTTGTTCCTCGCGATTGAGGCGTTTTTCTGGATTCATTTTTCCTCCTATTGAGATTATTTTAACATAAGCCAGGAAAAAGACGCCACTTATTAAAAAGGGCGTCTTTTTGGTCTTGCTATGACAATCAGCGTTTATTGAGATATTTAAAAGCACATGCCGCGAGTGCTGCACCGACGAGCGGCGCAAGGATGAAGACCCAGACTTGACTTAAAGCGTTGCCGCCCATCAAAAGAGCTGGCGCTAGGCTGCGGGCCGGGTTGACGGAAGTGCCGGTGAGGCCGATACCAAGGATATGAACAAAGGTAAGTGTTAGGCCGATGACGATACCAGCAATATGTGCCTTATCTTTGTCACTGGTGACACCGAGAATTGTATAAATAAATACGAAGGTTAGGGCCACTTCGACTAGGATTGACCCCCACATGCCGGCGATGTTGTTAGAAATAAAGGCGTTGGCGCCGAGTCCGGCGACAGATTTATCGGTGCCGGAAAGGGCGAGGATTGCCCAGAGTAGTAGTGAGCCGCAGAGCGCGCCAATTACTTGCGCAATAACGTAGCCGCAGAATTGCTTACTGTTGAGTTTTTTGTTAATAAACATGGCGAGAGATACTGCGGGATTGACATGACATCCGGAGATGTCGCCAATTGCATAGGCGGCAGCAACGATAGCGAGACCGAACGCTAGTGCTGTTGGCAAAATATCCCCTCCTGTAATAACTGCGGTTCCGCAGCCGAAGAGTACTAAAATAGCGGTGCCGATAAATTCGGCAATATATTTTTTGAGATCTTTACTCATATATACCTCTTAGCTTAATATTAATTATATTTTAGCATGGCTTAGGAAAAATAGCATAAGTGTGATATAAATAAAATAATGACTAAAACACAAATCGCAAAACGGAGGAATCGAGCTTTAAATATTGCCGTAATTGTTATTGATACGATTGTGTCTGTGCGGGTTCTATTTAATTTTGCGATGACCTTGAATGGTAATTGGGATGATGTTAGATTACCAGCGTTAATGGTGTTCGTTTCCCTGTCTACGGTTAGTCTATTTCTTTCGTTGTTGAATAATATCAAATATAAAGGTCATCCGAGTTATATCTTATCTTCGGTCTGTGTTTTAGGTCTGTCGGCATTGTTTTTGATTTATGTATTACTTGTAGTTTCATTTAATGGACTGATTGGATTATATATATGAATAATCAGCCTGTTTCGATGGTCGAGTCGAGTCATGAGGCTTTGATTGAACAAAAGACGATGCCAACTAGACGTCGTAATATGACGCCAATCATCGTAATTGGCGTATGTTTTGGTTTATTGATTACATTGACGGTAGCATTATTGATGTTGGTGAAGAATGGTGGTAGCGTGCATGATAATCAGTATTTGCCTGAATATAAAAAAACTTATAAATGCGCAACAGATGAGTATAACTATCATGACGGCGTGTTTGATGTTCAGCTTGACTTAAAGGGAGACAACACTTATAAATTGTCGATTATGAATGATCAATATGTATTGGGTACCTTTAGTGAAGGTAATCGAACGTATGCTAGAAGTATAGATGGCGCAAATGAGATTAACTATCATTTAACGCTCAAAACAAAACAGGTTTATTTGAATAATAAGGATATTACCGAGGCCCCGGGTAGCGAAGAGCATTATGTGATTAATATTAATGAAAATAGTGACGTGATTGTTTTGATTAATTCTGATGACGACGTGGTATTTTATTGCATTGAAAAATAACAAAAAAGACCTCCATATAATGAGGTCTTTAGTGTGGATATATCAGAGACTTGCTTCGACGGCCGCCCAGGTGGCATCTTCGTTGTCGGCTGGTATAACAACCGTGACTTGGTCACCGACTTTGAGGCGGAAGTAAGTGACTGACGCATAAAGAATTTTGAACTCTTTACCATTGACTTCAACAAAGTACTGATCATCGTGGCTAGTGAGCGTGCCGATGACGGTTTTGCGCTCGACGGGGCCGATTTGTTTATACATAAATTTACCACTTTCGCCGATGGTAAGCTTGAGAATATCGCCTTCGACTAGTTTTGACTTTGATGCGTAATTGGCTGGAACTGGATAATTCTTGCCATCTGGTCCAATCATGATTTGGCCATCAAAAACACCTTCGACAATTTTGCCTTCTGGACTATCAATGACGGTGCTAGCTGGGGTGGTAATAATATCGCCATCGCCAAGCATTGAAGTTAATAATTCTTTTGCTGCGGATAAATTAGTCTCTGCTTCCGTGAGGAGACTTCGCAACCTTTTTATTTGTTTTTCTGAAATATCAGACATACCTCGCATCCTGCCTGTGTTAGTTATTAACTTTATGATATATTCTTCGCCAATAATTGTCAACGCAGTTGTTGGATGGTTTTCCACACATTTAACAGATATAAGCGTAAAAACGTTGTATTTTTTACCATTGACTTTTTATTGTTGCCTTATGTGCCGAAGTGGCCTGGTGCCAGTTTAGCGGCAAAGCTTTCGCCAATATAGAATATTCCCATTTGAGTTGCCCAACTGTAAATGGATATCATCTCCATGGAGCCGCTAGATCTGCTTGATAAAAACGTAATAATTTCTGGTAGAATGCCAATGAAAATATAAAAAGAAGTATTTAATAGAATAGTTTTATGGTCGGCTTTGATTTGAAATTTATATAGGTAGGAATAGTGCAGGCTTGACCCAATTAAGACGCCTAGCAGGGTGCCTATGATGCCGCCAATAAGTGGAAGGTTGCCAAAAATGTCCATAATTATGATTCGTAGGGCCATAAACGGTAATATGGTCGCAAAAGTGAAAGCACCTTCTTGGTCGGAGGGGATTTTGCTTTTGTGATATTTTTGAGACCCCTTTGACAAGGAGCTGAAGCTACATATGCATGCGATAAAACTAGCAAGAGACGCGACGGCGATTAGTGCGGATGGGAAGATTGATTTGCAATACTCTGAGACTGTTTGAAGACCGAGACCTATAAAGCCAAATATGAATGATTGAATAATGCTACTATGAAGCTTGCTATCGTAAATATCGTCAAGTTTGGCGCGACCGGCAATTTGGGCACCCTTATCGGTGCGTTTGCGCCAGAGTGCGTCTTCGACATCGTTTGTAGTGGGGATAGGGTCTGGATATAGTTTCTCTAAGTTTTTGGCGCGTGCAGCTTTTGCTTGTTCATCTTTGATTTCTTTTGGGTCGAGTGTTTGGCTTTCTTGGATTATTTCTGCAATTTCTTGATTGCGAATTTGCTGTCTCTCCTGCTCTTCTTTGGCGGCTTTTGCGCGTGCCTTCATGCGTTCTTCGTGTTCGATTTTTTCGCGTTGGTGAATAGCTTCTTTAAAGCTCTCATCGATAGTGAAATTTTTACCAGTATGCGCAGTTACTCCGATTTCGTTTCGTTTAAAATGTTGCTCAATAGAAGGATAATCGCCGTTTTCGGCGTCATTATACATATTGGTCGAAATCGTAATTGAGGATGGCTGTTTTTCGTCTTCAAGCTGAGCGGTGGTTTTCTTTTCGATTTCTTCTGGTTCTGGGCCGGATAAGTAACTGGTTTTATGGGTCATATTTTTTTATTAGTATTGTGATTCTGTTTATACTTTTAGTATAGTGTTTTTGCAGTTAAAAAACCAGGCGCTATGGCCTGGCTTTGTGTTGAAGATTTTCTTCCGCCACTTTCATAGCGGTGTTTATTATCGACTGCTTACGTACTCGTAGATGTGGTCGTCTAACTTGTTCAGCACGTCGTTCGGAAGTTCGGCGAGAGGCTTCATTGATCCGGAAATGACGACTTTCTCGCTTTTCTTTCTTGATATTTGATAAACATACACGGATTCCTGCTCGGTAATCATGACGACTTTTTTGCCTTTTTTGGGTAGTATTCGATATACGCGCACGAATCTCCGTTCGGTAATCGTGTTTTTCGCCACTTCCCATTCTCTATGGAAAGTGTCAGGATCAAGGATGACTCCTTCTCTTGTCAGCTCGCTGACATAGTTGGACGGCAGGCCGTCATTTGCTCCCTCTCGTTCATAATGATGCAGATTGAAGTCTCCGTTCTGGTCTTCACATGCTACTGTCACGAAGTCGACCCCCTCTTTCGTCAGGAAGCTACAGATATCGTTTGGGAAATGTTCATTCATCTCTTCTCCCCTCCCCTCCTTTTTTTTTGAAATATTCAATCTATGCCTATGGTTAGATATGTTAATATTTTACAACATAATCTTAAAACAGTCAATAGTAATATAGTCAAAGCACGAAAAAGCGACCTCATTGAGGTCGCTAATTCGTAACATTTTTTCTAGCTAATTTAATAGAACTTAAGCGAGTTCGACGGTTGCGCCGGCGTCTTCGAGAGCTTTCTTCATAGCTTCGGCTTCGTCTTTGGCGACTTTTTCTTTTACAGTGGCAGGAGCGCCATCGACAATAGCCTTAGCTTCGCCAAGACCAAGACCGGTAGCTTCCTTGACAGCCTTGATAACTGCAATCTTTTGTGCGCCAGCATCTTTAAGAACAACGTTGTATTCGCTCTTCTCTTCGACGGCGGCAGCACCAGCGTCGGCTGGACCAGCAGCTACAGCAACGGCGGCGGCAGCTGGCTCAATGCCATATTCATCCTTAAGGATGGTTTTTAGCTCGTTAACTTCGAGGACGGTGAGCTTAACCAATTCCTCTGCTAGTTTCTTTACATCAGCAGCCATGTTAGACTCCTTTATTTCTTATTGGTTGATAGTATTGTAAATTAATTGGTTGCTTTGTCGGCAATGCCGTCGAGCAAAGCATGCAAGTTGCCGGAAAGACCGTTGGTAACATCGTTGACTGGGCTGAGGAGCATATCCACAACTTGGCCAATGAGTTGATCTTTGCTTGGAAGATCGGCAAGTGCTTTTACTTCTGCTTCGCCAAGAGCGGCACCTTCGCCGCTGAATGCGCCTTTAAGTTCGAGAGCATTGTGCTCTTTTGCAAATTTTGCGAGAACCTGAGCTGGAGCAACTTCGTCGTCGTTAGAAACGGCGTAAAGTAGCTGACCTTCGAGAGCGCTAGTGTCGGTGTCTTTGTAAACTGCGATATCGCCCATGGCGACACGAACGAGGCGGTTCTTGACGATTTTAATTTTGACATTATTCTCACGCGCAGCTTTGCGAAGTTCTTGCATTTCCGCGACCGTGAGGCCTTGGTATTTTGCAAAAACGGTCATCTTAGCATCGCTGAGAAGCTCGTTTAAGTCGGCAACCAATTGTTGTTTCTTATCTTTGCTAATTGCCATAGATAGAAATCTCCTTTTGGTATTAATTTGGTAGCCAGAAAAATGTTAATGATTCGTCACCAATAAATACACAAGAAATGATTTTCCTCGGCGGCATAATTAAACTCAGACGAGTCGCCGCTGTCTTTGGTAACTTGATATATTATATCAAATTGCTAGCTTTTGCGCAAGATTGCGTTCCCTTGTATAATAGCACTAATGATAAGGATTATTGCAGGCGGCAAGAAACATGTAAGCTGGCTAAAAGAGGCTTGCGACGAATATGAGAAACGTCTCAGAAAACCTTGGGCGATTGAGTGGCTATTTATAGATGAGGATAAACTGGCCGAAAAGGTGGCGAATTTAAAGTCGGATGATTACATGGTACTGTTGGATGAGAATGGTAAAAATTTAAGTTCACCAGAACTAAGCAAGGCGCTGAAATTGCCGTTAGAAGCTGGAAGAGATGTAGTAATAATAATTGGTGGAGCCTTTGGGCATTTTGGACCAGAAACAATAAAACGGGCGGATTTAATATGGAGTTTGTCCAGATTGGTTTTTCCGCATCAAATTTGTAGAATGATTGTAACGGAACAAATTTATCGGGCGCAAGAAATCTATTTAAATCACGCCTATCATCATGCGTAAAGGAGGAATATATATTTATTAGAATATCGGGACAGTTTAGGAATACTGGTTTGTAGAGTGGACGCATCTAGCTGAATATTCTATAATATTTACAAATATGCCAAATATGTTTGATTACGTCGCCAAATATGGCGATATTCGCTTCGAAAATAAAGCCTTTAATGAAGTTGATAATATCATCTTCTCGGTGCTTGCCTATTTGGATTACACGCATACCAAAATTAATGATAATTGTCATACGCTTGGAGAAATCGGGCGCGAATATTTGCGTAAGTATTCATATAAGGAAATTCGTAAATTGGGAATTGCAATTGGTGACGCTTATAAGTTGCTCGAAGCAGTGGTTGAGAAGGATCGTTATCGGCATTTGATTGTCTCGAATTATATTTATAATACGAAGCGTGATATGCAATTTAGTGCGATGACTTTTCGCGTGACGCGCGGTTTAGAGTGCATTGCCTTTGAGGGGACGGATCAATTAATTAGCGGATGGCGTGAGGATTTTGAAATGTCCTGCTCTTTTCCGGTGCCGTCGCACATTGAGGCGACCAAGTATCTTAATGAACATATTAGGCTGTTTGGGCCAAAGGTGGTTGTTTGTGGTCACTCAAAAGGCGGCAACCTTGCACTAGTGGCGACAATGTTCATGAATCCAATTAAACGTCGACGAATTAAGGTAATTTACAACAATGACGGTCCGGGTTTACGAGATGAAGAATTTGAATCCGATGCATATCAGAGGATTCTGAAAAAATATATACATATCGTGCCACATAGTACGATTGTGGGGGCGATGCTCCATGACAAAAACTATTTAGTAGTACAGTCGGACAAGGAAAATATTCTTGGCCATGCTGCGATTTCTTGGCAGATAGTGGACGACCATTTTAAACGAGCGCGTCGTTCGGAGCGTAGTTTAGAGATTGAGCGTCGCCTGTGGGCGTGGCTAGGCAAGCATGATGATGCGGACCGAAAACGGTTGCTTGAGGCGGTATTTTCTACAATTGAAGGTTGCGATATTCTCGATACGATGTCTTTGACGAAATGGCGTAATTTAGTAAAATTGTTTCGCGCTTCCAAAGATGTCGATAAAGAAAGCAAAGATTTGGTGGTGGGGTTATTTAAAGAAGTTGCCCTCAAAAAATAGGCTTATTCGATGTGGCGGCAGTTATTCCATTGGAAAAGTGCGCCTACGGCGGCAAGCGCTAGGAAAATTACGATATAGTAAGACGGTTGTGCCCAGTTGAGTAGGGTTAGCGCATTGACGATTACGAGTCGGGAGCCCTCAATGGCCGTTGTGAGAATGACCATTGGCTTAATTAGCCAGACGGCGATTACGCCAGCCACTACGCCGACGGCGACGGCGATTGCCCAAAGTGTCCAATCTGTTGCAGGGCCAAAGTTCTCTATTACAGACATACAGAAGGTTACTCCAACGGTAGCGAAGATGGCGAATTTCTCGATAGTCATACCGAACATGCCAAGGACTAGACCGCCTACGACGCAAAGAATAAATTGCCACATTTGGTCGGCGACGATTTTTTCGACAAATAGCGAGACGAGCCAATAACCCACGATGAACCAGATAATTGTAATAGCGATTCTTTTAACGCGGTAGCCAAAAAATAATAAGAACGCCCCAATGATTAATGCGATGATTTCGGTTGGAATTGCTGCTGTCATAAAACTCCTTTTATTGTATTAATATTATACCAACTGTAGCTAGGACTACGGCAATTAAATGTGCTAGAACGATGTGGCGATTTAGCTTTTCGCGACCAAATTTTGGCCAAATAATTGAGAGAATTATGCCAAGAATAAAGGTAAAAATTAATTCAAGCACATTGTAGGTTACGGAGACGAGCGAGGCGATGCCGATAATAAGAGCATAGCGACTGAGGAAGTCTGCAATAATACAGATAACTTGATTAATACCTTCTGCGATGAGGAAATCTTTGCGCTTATGCTGCCAAATATATTTCATACGTTTTTGCCAATCTCTATGGGTGGTAAAGAGTATGATATCTGAAATACCGCGACCTACTAGGAAATAAAAGAAAACACTGTAGTAATTGTAATGTTCGCCGGCGTGAGTTGACAGTACACCGCTGGCGGCACTAAGAGTAACAAAAAGCAGCAATAGCAAGGCGGCTTTAAATTCGATACGGCGACTACGTAGGCGTTTGCGTGAGGATATGATGATGATTGGTGCTGATATGATAATCATGAAAGCGAGAAGTTGAAGCGACGTGATAGCTTGGCCGAATATCAGCCAATCGACGAATAAGTAAATGACGGGGATTAGTTGATAAAAAACGGCGGCGGTAGTTGCCTCCTCTTTTCTTAGGGCAAGATAGTATGGAATTGAGGACAACGATGCGGTAGCGCCAGAGAGTAGAATGAGGCAAATGTCTTTGATTGCGATTTCTTTGACGCCAAAGAGGAGAAATACCAATGTGGCAAAAATAAGATAAGAAATGCCATTAAAGATTTTCATTGATTGCGGTTTTTTGCCGTGGAAGATGACGTCGGTTGCGTAATTGTCAATAAAAGCGCTGAGAGACCAAATGATAGCGACTAAGACGCATATGATTAGCCAAAACATATACATATTATACATTAGCGGATTAGCTATATATGTTATAATGTGCTTATGATAATGCGGGAAGCTTATGAGTTTGTTGGGTGATATTTTTAAGAAGCCAAAGGCCGATGCTATCTATGAAGTAAAGTCTCCAAATGGTCAGCTTGATTGCGTTTTTGTACTTGACCATGGTCAGATTTCTTATTTTGTTAAAAAAAATGATAAAGTTGTTTTGCGTAAATCTCGTCTAGGTCTAATTTTGAGAGATATGACACCGATGGCGGACAATTTTGCAGTCATTCGTGCTTATACGCGCACGGTTGATGAGACGTGGAAGGCGGAATGGGGTGAACAACGCATTATTCGCAATAACTATAATGAGACTGCAATTTATCTAGAGGAATACGAGAATCCGAATCGTTTATTAACTTTGCGTTTTCGTGTTTACGATGATGGCTTTGCGTTTCGTTATGAGATTCCGGCGCAGCCGAAAATGAAGAATATGGTGGTAGAGGACGAGCTTACGGAGTTCTCGGTTGATACTAATTCGCGTTCCTGGAGTATACCGGCTTACCAGCCAGACCGTTATGAATATGACTATGTCGAACATCCAGTTTATACTTTGACTGATTCAGTACATACGCCGTTGACGATTCAATCAACCTCGGGCCACTATTTAGCAATTCATGAAGCAGCGTTATATAACTATGGCGCAATGACCCTGAAGCTAAATGGCGCTTCATTAAAAGCAGATGTTACTCCGCTTTCGGACGGGATGCGTGCATACGTAGAGCTTCCCTTCTCGACACCCTGGCGCATGGTGATTGTCGGTAATAATGCGCTTGATTTGATTACTTCTCGTATGATGCTTAATCTGAATGACCCGCCACGCGATGACTTTTCGTGGGTTGAACCAACTAAATTCCTTGGCATCTGGTGGGCGATGTATGTCGGAGAATGGACTTGGGCGCCAGGCGAACGTCATGGTGCTACGACGGAGCATGCAATGCAGTACATTGATTCTTGCAAGAATCTAGGTATCCCTGGTCTTTTGATTGAAGGTTGGAATGATGGTTGGGAGGGAGATTGGCTTGAAAACGGTGTCAACAATAAGTTCATGGAGGCGACGCCAGATTTTGATATGCAAGTGGTTTCAGATTATGGACGTGCTAATGGTGTCGAACTGGTCGGACACCATGAGACGGTTGGCTATATTGATAATTACGAACAGCAGCTAGAGGACTCATATAAGTACTTAAAAAAGTATGGCATCCGCTACGTAAAATCTGGTTATGCTGGATCCAAAATGACAATTAATGGT
The DNA here is from genome assembly GCA_947303945.1 of uncultured Candidatus Saccharibacteria bacterium. Taxonomy (GTDB): domain Bacteria; phylum Patescibacteriota; class Saccharimonadia; order Saccharimonadales; family Saccharimonadaceae; genus UBA2834. The sequence continues at coordinate 26,600 of CAMYZS010000002.1, forward strand.
CGGCGCGAGTTTCACCATTCACAGTTGGGCGTTTTGCATTATCAACGTGCGCTCGAATTAGCGGCGAAATATCATATTATGCTCGACGTGCATGAGCCGATTAAATCGACTGGCATTGAGCGGACGTGGCCAAACTTAATGACGCGTGAGGGGGCTCGCGGTCAGGAATACGAGGGTGGCGCACTTTCGCCGTCACATGCTTGCCACTTGCCATTTACGCGCCTGTTGGCTGGCGGTATGGATTATACGCCGGGTATTTTAGATGTTGGCAACTTTGCAAAACGTATCGCTTCGACCGTTGCGCGTCAGCTAGCATATTATATTGTCATTTATTCTTCGATGCAGATGGCTTCGGATCGCCCGCAAATTTATGAAAATCAATATCCAGATCTATTTGAGTTTATCCGTGAGGTACCATTGCGTTGGGAGCGTACATTACCATTGCTTGGTGATATTGGTAAATACTATGTGGTTGCGCGCCAAGTTTGGGAGTCTGACGATTGGTATGTTGGCGGCGTCACAAATGAAGAGGGGCGACGTGTGGAGCTTTATATTGATTTTCTTGAGCCAGCCGTTAATTATATCGCAACAGTTTATCGTGATTCCGAAGATGCACATTATCGCGACCATCAGTTAGGCTATGTGATTGAAGAAAAAATCATTCGTAATGGAGACCGCATGGAAATGTATATTGCTCCTGGTGGCGGTTTTGCGATGAGATTACATAAACAATAATAATCGTACAAGACTCGATTAGCGATTCAGAACAAGCGAGATGGTCGTGTCGTAACCAAAACGAGCGCGAACTTCATAGCCGATTTCGTGCAATGCATACTTCTCTTCTGTGGTGAGGGTGCGGCGACCAGAGTTCTTGACGGAAATACGTATAATCTGTGAGTCGTTTGCTTCGGCGAGAGTGATTTTGTCGCCAGGACCACAATTCTTAAGAGCGCGCTTGATTTCAGAGTTTAAAAATTCATTTGTGCGTTTGACTTCGCGAATGTTGACGGTCAAATCCTGAATATCTAGATTAACGGAGATTTTGCGTTTTTCGCATTTGGCGAGTAAATCTTGGTAATGCGGGCCAATAATATCAATGAAATGTGGCATTAGTTATATTCCTTCGCTGGTTTTCGGTGAAGATATTTAGTAATCCATGGATCGCTGTCGTCTGGTACGTCGAGGGTACCGAATGGAACGCCGCTATCGAGATCGTCGGCGAGCTCAAGTAGTAAATCTTTCTGCTCGATATGGTCAATATAATACGACGGAATAGCCTTGATGCCGAGGCGAGCGCCCACGATATTTCCAGCGAGGATGCCAGTGGAATCGCTATCGCCATCGTGATTGACTGATGCGATAACGGCATCGGCGAAATCGTCTTGATGGCGCATACAACAATAAACTGCAATGGCGACCGCTTCTTCGGCAACCCAGCCTTTGCCAAGCTCTTTAATATTGGCGAGATCGTGTGCATTATTACGAGATAATTGAAAAGCCTTGCGCATGATATTGGTGAAATCTTGTTGGTATTGGCGATGGAAATTCTTGGTGGCAAATTGGTTAGTGTACTCGAAAGCGATGTGGAGTTGCCCGTTGAACTGATGTGCGGTATCGTGAATAATCTCGTAGATTAGGCCGGCCATAAAGGCGGTAGAAATAATGCCAAGTGGATGTCCGTGGGTCAAAGCGGCGGATTTGGCGCCCAATTCGATAGCTTCGGTGAGGTCGTTTTTAAAGATGCCAACAGGCGCAACGCGCATCGTACAGCCACAGCCTTTACTCTGATTAATTGGTTCTTTGATAGTTGGCACATTATTGCCGTCGAAACCTTCTAAGGCATTTAGACACGTGAAGCCTGGCGCGCGACGATGGCGCATGGCTGGAACTTTATCGATCCAAGAAACACCGTTCTCTACTGGCGGAAGTCCTTGCTGAGTATAATACCAGTCGCGATATGCGAGGAGGATACTGACGTCCGGAGTTGGCGCGATGCCTCTTATGACGCCGCGAGTGTTACCCCACAAGAGGCCATTGATAGTGAATAACATCATTTGGGTATCATCGGAAAAGATGCCGTAATCGTCTTCGAAGGTGGTGTATTCGCGTTCTTTGATACCGCTAGTAAATTCGCATTGATAACCAAGAGCATCGCCAATAGCGCCGCCCAAAATGCAACCTTCGATGCGATCCTTTTTTTCAATATTAGAAGTATCCATTAAAGGTATTATAACACTAATGTTTAAACGCCAGGCGAGAAGGTTTTGAGGAGCTTACGGTGGCGTTTGTAGCTGGGGTCATGCTCGGCAACTTCGGCCCAAAATTCTGGAGAATGGTCCATATGGTTAATATGGGCTAGCTCGTGCAGAATAACATAGTCGCGCAGCGGCTCAGGGACTTTCATGAGGCCGATATTTAGCGAGATGGTGCCGGAAGAAGAGCGGCTACCCCAGCGGGTATTGGCGTGCGAGAGACGTAAGCTGGAATACTTGTAGCCATATTTTTTGGCCCAAAAATCAAGACGATACGGCAAGTATTCTTTAGCCTTTTTGGCGAGAATTTTCTTTTGTGCATCGCGAGCGCGCTGAGTAGAAGGGTCTTTGATTGGAAGGCTATCGCGGATTTGTTTACGCGAAGCGTTGAGCCATCGTTTAGCGAGAAATATGGTAGTATGTTTTGGTCCAGAAATAGTAAGTTTTCCGGAAGTCGAAACGGAAAACTTTGGATTGATCGACCAAGCGCTTCTGCGAATTATAACTTCGCCGAATTCTGAATCAATAAATGTCATTTATTATTTGTCATGTTTGCGTTCGGATAAGCTAGCGAGGACGCTCTTGCACTGAGTCTGGAAGGTGTGTTTGCCGGAGATAACCAATGGTTGTTCAAGCTCAGATGGGGCCTCAATCTTTTTATATCGTTCAGCCAATGCGGTTTTGGCATCTTCTAGCTTTTTGTACTTGTGACGCATGCGGTGCTTAATTGCATTAAGATCGGTTTGTATCCAGACTAGAACAGGACGATAGCCGGCTCTAAGCAGAAGCTCTTTGACTTCTTTGCGTTGCTTTTCGGTATCGAGCCCGCCTTCTAGGACTAAGGTTTGTTTGCATTTAGTCAGCTGCTGAATCAGTACCAGGGCGAGTTTACGGGTAAGTTTATGTTCTTCGTGAAGCTTGGAAAGGTTTAAAAATGGTGCATTAAAACGCGCACTAAATTGTTCCGCAAAGGTGGTCTTGCCGCTCATTGGCGCACCGAAAACCAAGATGGCATAAGGTTTCAACTTCCCATTCATAAGATTAGTTTACTCTATACGGATTTATTTCGCAAATTTTTTGGGACTTTTAGCGATAGTGGCATAGTTGAGCTATTTGCAATTAATACCTGAGACGGATAGTAAAAGAGCCAAACCCAAAATTCTAGTACGGGAATAACTGTTGTCGTAATGAGTCCTCCTAACGATAGAAAACGTATCGTGACGCAAATATCGCAGCAGACGAAGGAAGCGAATCCATAATAGGCGCAGCGGGCTTTAAAATCGGATTTGTGGTGTTGAAAATGGTTAGCGGCCAGGTAGAAGTTGCTAAGCAAGATAGCGGTATAAATGATGGCAATAGCATAGATTGGAATGCAGCCTTGAATAATCGCGATAGCGAAGACAAATGAGGCGATTGCTACCCAGGCGAAGATATATTCAAGGCGAGCTTTGCAAAGTCTAAGGAAATGCATAAGTTGTGCAAGGCTGAAAATATAGACACCGGCGACGGTCCAGCTAGTCCAAATCAGGATTGTATCTGCTATAAAAGTAAATAACAGAGCTAAAATTAACATTAAGTCGGAGTGATATTTAGTAAAAACATAAACGACGCAGAGAAAAATGCCTATATATTTAAGCAGGCTTGTTACAGGCCAGCCTGGGAAAGCAATATCTAGAAATATGAAGCTAAGGTAAATAGATATCCAAATAATTAGCCAATTTACATCTAAGTAAGGAATTTGTTTGATGTTTGTCCACCAGGCTTTTAGCATACACTTTTAGTTTATTAACCATTAATTATTTTACGCGGGTTGTCTTCGAGGAGCTGTTTGAGCTCGTCGTCGGAGTAATATCGGCGGAGTTTGGCGCGTGCTTTAGAGATTTCAGAAAAATCGCGAACATGATGCGTGTCGGTGCCGAAACAAAAGATGAGTTGATCTTTGGCGAGTTTTTTAAGTATCTTTTTAGAGTGGCGCCCATATTGGCCTACTATACTGCCGAGATTACATTGTAAAAGAATTCCCTGTTCTGTGAGGTTGTAGATCTCCTTATAATTATTCTGATAAGAGCGATAGCGTTCTGGATGCGCTAAAATAACTTGCCAGCCAGCATATTGAAGACTAATAAGGATATCCTCGAAATCGTCAAATTCGCCACTCATCGGTAGCTCGACTAAAATATATTTACTGTCCGCAAGAGAGCTGATTTTGCTGGCGGAAAGAAGCTTAGCGATGTCTCGGTCGATATAGATTTCGTTACCGATATGAAGCGTGATGCCAATGTTGGCTTCGTCGGCGAGCGCTTGGAGTTTGCGATAGAGTCGTAGATTAGCGTTACGCGGACTGACGTAGGAGGAGGTGGCGACATAGTGGGGCGTCAAAATTAAGTCGGAGATATCTTGACTAGCTAGTCCTCTCAAAATATTAAGTGAATCGCTAAAAGTTTTAGCTCCGTCATCAATGCCCGGTAATACATGTGAGTGAGTATCGATCATTTGAATCAATGGCTATGACTACGCTCGCCATCTCCGTAATAGCCATAGTAGCTAGCATCTTTCTTGCTGACATTATTCATGACGACGCCAGCAATTGGGGCGCTGACTTTTTGGAGCATTTCTTTAGTGCTTTCAAGGGCGCTCTTTGCTGTGCTAGAGTCTCTTGTGACGATGAGGACTTCGTCGACGATTGTAGACATAATGACGGAGTCTGTAACGCCGTTGCAGGGTGCGCCGTCGAATATGATGATATCGAACTTAGTCTTAAGCTTTTCGATGAGAATGCGGTTTTTCTTAGAGCCAAGTAGCTCGCTTGGATTAGGTGGGTAGGCGCCGCGTGTGATCATGTAGAGATTACTAATACCTGTGCGTTGAATATATTTGCCATATTTTGTAATATCGTCAGCTAAGAGATTACTGAGACCTAGTGTATTTGGTAGGCGGAAAACTCGATGGAGGCGGCCTTTGCGAAGGTCGCAGTCAACGATTAGCACTTTTTTGCCACTTTGAGCAAAGCTGATTGCTAAATTAGAACTAACGAAGCTTTTACCTTCGCTAGCAACGGAGCTAGTTATGAGGATGGTTTTGAAGCCACTATCGACGCTACTGAATTGCAAATTAGTACGAAGTGCCTTGATGCTTTCGCTGACGGCGGACTTTGGGTATTTTTGCACCATGAGCTCGTCAACTTCGCGCCCCTTGCGTGCTTTAATATTGGATTTAATAATCTTACCAGCGATAGGTAGGCCAATTTTCTTTTCTAAGTCTTCGCCATATTTCACACTATCGTCGAAGTAGAAAATGACGAAGGCGATAGCTAATACGCCAAAGATAGCAACGGCAGCTGCTATAGCAATGTCGCGTTTAAGCGTGTTATTGCTAGGTTCACTGGGGAGTTGGGCGACTTCGTATGGTTTAACATTATCGATACCGGTGATGTCGGTGATTTCTTTTGAGAATATTGTCGTGGTGGTGTCGGCAATCTTTTGAGCGTTTTCAGCACTTGGGTCGGTCACAGTAATCTTAAGTACCTGTGTATCTGTAACATTGGTCACATTGACATTTTTAGCAAGGTCGTCGGCCGAATAATCTAAATGGAGTTTGTCGATAACCTGTTGGAGTACAAGGCGGCTTTTGACAAATTCAGAATAAGTTGTAGCAAGCTTTTGATTGGCGCTGACGTCATTGAGGGTCGCACTCGAGTTGTTGCTAGCGTTGTCTTGCATGAGTAAGACTTTGGTATAAGTACTATAAAGTGGGGTTTTGATTTGGGTGTCATAAAAGAACGTGACGCCAATTGCTAAGATGGTGACGATAACGATTGCGGGGATGAATTTTATGAGATAATTAAGAAAATCTTTAAGATCAATTTCTTCCATAGTGTTTATAATTATATCATTTTTAGAGAGTCTAGGACAAGCGTTTTCGAGATGACGCTAACCTAAACGGGTTATTATGGCTTTTGGCGATTATTCTTTTGTCGCGGTTAGATAAGACGAAATTTTTTCTTGAGCGTTTTTGATTGTGGCTGGGTCTGGTTGCATGACGTAAAGCAGCCGTGAGCCCATAGAATAGGTAGGCTGCATATCACCACGACCGTCGAGCGAAATGCTCTCGATTTTCCAGGAGCGTAATTCGCCTAGCTGATAGCGAGCAAAAGAGGTGATTTCGTCGTAAGTGAGAGAGGTCTCGAAAGAGCCTTGGGCGGCTTCGAGAATTTTAGAGTAACGTACTAGATAGTGTGGGTCGGATATTTTTTGAACCAAAGCAGTTATTATTTGCTGTTGGTTTTGGCCGCGATGACGATCGCCAGAGCTGTACGAGTAGCGTTCGCGCGCGTAGACTAAGGCGCATTCGGAATTGAGATGTTGAGTGCCCTCTTTAATATTACAATTACCGCGTTTAAAAGATGAATCGGAGACAATATCGACACCATCTACTGCATCAACGACATTGAGGAGGGTAGTAAAACCAACTTTAGCGGTATAGTTAATTTTTATATTGAGCAAGTCTTGAACGGTATTCTTGCTCATATTAATACCGTAGACACCGGCATGAGTGAGTTTATCCTTGACGCCACTAGTGCCATGGAGCTGAACGTAATAGTCGCGCGGAATTGAGACGAGTAGCATTTTGAAAGTACGCGGATTAATGACGGCAAGAATATTAACATCGCTACGGGCAGTTTCGGAAATGTTGCCACGGGAGTCGGATCCGGAAATATACAATATAAACGGTTCAGCAGTAATATTGACGGATTGGCGTTCGTCGGGGGCATCCGTGCGAACTTCGAATTCAAATATTTTTTGAGTATCTTCGATAAATGTAGTATCAGCTTCTTGGAGAAAATCGAGGTAGCTTTGGTTAATTACAACAGCGGCGACATTGAAGTCGTAGATGGCGGCAACCATGGAGCCGATTTCTTCATAATCTTTCTCTTTGTAGTTTACGGTATTTTTGAGGGTATTCTTGGTGTTTTCGAGATTTGGATTAGTACTGATGAAGCCGATATGCTGGCGAGAAAGTTGCGAGATTTCTTTATAGTTTCCATTTTTGAGGACGCGAACTTGGTAGATTTGAGTTTCATAGTGTGTGCCAGTCATACTTTCAACAAAAGTAATGGTTTGACGAGCGTATTTGAAGCCAAGTAGGCTACCAGTGGTAACTATAATTGATAAAACAACGCAAATTATGCGTGTGGCGCGACTAGCTTTACTGCTAACTATAAGTTTGTAGCCGTTCAGGAGCAGTAGCCCTATTAAGGTTAGAGTGACTAGCCAAAATTGCCACGTTTGGAGAAGATTGAGACGATTAAGGGAGTGTAGAAGCAGCCCGCTCATGAAAGCCTGGATGATAATTAGGATGATATATATAATGCGAAGTTTTGAAGAAGATTTATGTTGCTCTTTTTTTTCTTTCGCTTCCCTATTTTTGGTCATTTATTTGTCTCCTTTTTGTGAAAATCAATTTTTGTGCCATCTTCGAATTCGACATAAGCCGGCTTATGAGTTTTACGTTGGTCGAGTGATGGCAGTTGCATATAATCTTCGCCATAGATATGTGTTAAGAACAGTTTATAATCGTGCGGGATAGCATATTTCTTGCCTTCAAAGTCAGCTTTTTTGAGCGGAAAGATACTATTACGTGGCCAGGTGCGATTGCGCACGTCTTTGCGATTGTTATAACATACGAGATTTGGCGAGTTTTCATCGGTATTCGATGCGCATACGCGGTATAGTTTTTTAATAAGCAGACGACGTGGCGTAATTTTGGCGATAATGTTTTTGATTCTATTATTAAAAGTATTGTCAAAGCTAATATTGATACTACTTTTGCGTATTATTAACTCGGCATAAAATTGTTTGCGATGTTTGTTGCGTGCTAATTCGTCGAAATCATCAGATGCATTATCGAAAGGCATAATATCAACCCAAATACCGGTTGGCCCATTATAGTTTTTTTGGATACTGTCCTCAAAAAATTTAGTTTTAATGTTACGAACTTTCATGAATGGCAACCAGAATTCTGGATTAGTATCGTAGCAATCGAGTTGGAATTTGTCGGTATCTTGCCAGAGTTTGATGAATTTGTCATAGTCGGCGCGCGGCATAGCGAGATCGATATCGTCATCCCATGGAATATAGCCTTTATGGCGAATCGCACCTAAACATGTGCCGCCATAAAGCATGACTCGTAGATTGTGCTGTTTGCAAAAGTCGAAAATATAATCGAGAATTTCAATTTGAACTTCGCGTAGTTTCTTTAAGTATGTTTGGTCGGATATGTTATTTTTTACAGTCACATCTTTCTCCTAATGGCGTTGTTTAATGTAGGCTTTTAAAGTTTGTAAATCTTTGCGGAAAAACAAATAGCTGACAGTGCAGTATATTATAACAAAGATGCCGCAATAAATAAGAGCATGAACTATCCAGCTTTTGATGGTATATTCGGTGATCGGGAATACGGATATACAAAGAAGAACGCCGAGGGTTGTTGGGATTGCGAAGGCGGCGAAGCGATTGACGAAGCGCATGAATGGGCGGTTTAGCAAATGGTCGCGGAGGTACCAGATTTGAAAGACTGTGCGATAGGTCATTGCGACAAGTGTACCAATGGCGACACCGACGAGCCCGAGTTTTTGGACGAGGATAATCGATATTAGAATATTTATTCCGGCCTCGATATAGGCTTCTTTGGTCATATCTTTAAATTTGCCCGCCATATAAGCTAGGCGTACGTATGGGTTGCGGATTACATAGACTGCTTCGCCGAGTAGAAATAGTACGCCGAAGAGTGGCTCGCAATAGCTAACGTCAGTAACATTGTGAGTGTAAATCATGACGAAAGGTGTAATTAGTAAGCTGCCAATTGTAAATAATGAGAATGTAATAAAGAAGATAATAAATTCGAACAGATCGAACTTTCGATTGAGCTCTGCCTCGTCGCCAATAGCATAGAGATTACCGATTGATGGTGCAATGCCATTTGATAAAGAGATTACGAGATTACGCAGACCGGTAGTGATGAGTCCGTAGATACCGTAGACTGATACGGTTTCGAGGCGCGTAAAAATAGTGAGTAAAGTTACGTCGGTGTTGCTATGGATGAAATATGCGACATTGATAGACAAGCCGTCCCATCGGCTAGATATGAGCTTATTGTCGTATGTGGCCTTCTTGTCGATCTTGAAATATTTGTTAACGTAATGGTGATAGACAATTGGTTGCAGGCAGAAGATAAGCGCGGAGGTTAATTTAAGAATGTGGATATTTGGGAAGAACTTAACGATGAGGATGGCTGAGACTGCGTCGAGGATAGTGAGGATGATTTGTGAAAAATACACAATGTAGCCGCGTCGACTAGCGTTTAGAAGGTTTTTGTAGCTAAATGAGAAGCAATATTGCGAGAACAGTTTAATGGCCAGAATTATTGTAAGCGATGAGATAAAGCTATAACTGAATGAGTTGTTGGATAAGAGCGGGTAGATGAAGGCTAAGACAATTGCGTAACCGATTAAAATATATGAGATATGGCGAAAAAAGCGAGTGCTAGTGCGAATAACTTTACTGATGGTTTCTTTGTCGCCTTTGGCGATAGGCTTATAGAGCCGTGCCATAATGACACTATTAAAGCCGCCTTCGAGCAGTGAAACATAATTGAGGAATTGATTTAGTGACGACACGAGACCGTTAGTTTCAGAGCCGAAGGTGCTTAAAATGAGGCGCGGAATAATGAAGCCGTTGATAATAGTGACGACTTGCAAGAGAAGGCTCGAAAAAGTATTTAGCAACCCAACTGGGGCTTTTTTGCGTGTTTGGCGGCCAGTTTTTGACATGAGTATATTATATTATCTTCTCTAGGCTTCGTCGAGTAGGTTGAGATAGCGTTCGAGGCACCAGACTAGCCAGCGTTGATCGCCACTCATCGGATCGGTGCAATGTGGCCAAAATTCTGGGCGAGTTGGCCCTTGCCAATTACTAAACCATTCGTCCATTGGGCGCGGCATTGGTGTTTTTGGCGGAATTTCAAAACCTGGGTATAGCTTTGTAAATATCTCGCGAATTAGATATTTATTTTCGCCGTTTCGGATACGTTTAAGGTCGAGTGGGACGTCAAGAACAGTATTGGAGTATGGTAAGAAATACTCAATGTTGGCCGTTTCGCAGGCATTATAGTATGAGTTTAGAGCTTCTTTCATGAACGGATGAGTATTAAATTTATGTACGTCGATATAGCCATTTTGCTCGCATTGGTGAATGGGGTCTAGTACTAGGTCGCTTTCTTTGAGCGCGGCATATGGTTTAACGTAGGCATAACGATCGACGAATTGTCCGACGGTCCAGTCTTGTGACAAAAGTATGCTCAGACCGCCATAGTTGAGGTCGGCGCTTTCGCCGTAGATTAACACATCGACGCCATCTTTCTTTGCCTGAAGGCCGGCTTTATACATTTGTACTTCGATGGAATGAAAAGGCATTCCCTTGTGTTTGAGTAGGGTTGGCGTATAGTTCTCGAAATCTTCCCAATATATTTCTACGATGCGATGGTCTAAACCGCATTCTTTAGCATATTTTGCGGCACCTGGAGTCTCATCTGTAACTTCTTGACCGGGGACAACGCATTTAAAGGTGTAAGCAATTGTACCTTTTGGGAGAAATCTCGCAAGAATACCAGAGTCGATGCCGCCAGAAAGACAAAGGGCTACTTTCTTTCCAGTCGCGACAAGTTTTTCGACCTGCGTTTGAAGGGCGATATGTAGTTCGTCAGATGAATGGATTTTGATGCGATTTTCTGGTATTTCGTGAGTATTGCGGCTGTACTTGTTTGAAAAAGTTTTATTATCATCGATAATTGTGCGATACATAAGATATGAGCTAGCGCAGTATCGACGATCTTCTATTAATTCTTTCATTATTTTAAATCTCCTAAATCTTGTGATTTTTTATTACGAACAGCGGTGAGCGCCTTGCTGATTTGAGTGCTAGAGATTCCTTTGGTGTATGGGAAATAAACGATTTTTATGCCAGCTTCGGCGAATTCTTTTTCGTAGTTTAGCCATTTTTCGGTGCCATACCAATCGTCGCCGACGAAGAGGTAGCTAGCGCCGAGTTTTTTGCACATAGCGAGTTTATCCATATCTTCTTGCGGCACGACAGCATCGACATATTTACAGCAGCGAACTATTTCGGAACGGTCTTCATATGGAATCATACATTTTTTCCCCTTATATTTGACGAGTTCATCGACAGTGACGCCTACTACGAGTTTGTCGCACATACCTTTGGCGTTCTTGAGGAGCTTGAGGTGACCAATATGAAAGAGGTCGTAAACTCCAGCCGTATAGCCAATAATCATTTATTTTTCCTTCGCTTAGCTAATAGTTTTTAGTATAACAGAATTTTTAATTGATGAAAAAGGCCCCAAACGTTTTTTTGTTTGAGGCTTTATGTTAGACACTCCAGCTTAACCATACTTTGTCCCATTCATTGGCAATGGCGGCGGTCGCTTGGCGCTGATTGCTGTCACTGATTTTACAGTTCATGTATATTAAGAAGTCCCTCGGAATGGCATCATCTCTTGTGGCGCGGTAACAGTTGTCGGCTCTCCATTTATTGCCTAGATCACCTTTCCATATTTTGGGGACATTGAAGTAGTAGCGCTTATGCTCGTACGCCGCCGATCTGGCGCACTCGTTGATAAAAACAAACGGGATATGTATTTTATTAGACATAGCGAGCTGTCCTCCTTTCGAAAGTTTCAAAGATATGTTGGATATCTTCTTCATGGAGCCTTAACAAAAGACCTGTGGTATTATCGGCTATCTATAAATAAAAGTCAAGAGGTGATACGTAATTAATTAGTGTTATTTTGGCATGCTAATGTTAAAATGATGATATGAAGAAAATGATACTTGGATTTTGCATAATATTATTAACAGCATGTCTGTTTGCGCCAAAGCTGGTTTTTGCGGATGGTGCGTGCGAGGTGGCTGGAGTTGATGATCTGTTAATTTGTGGCACTCCAGGTAGCGACGAAGAGACTGCTTTGCAAGACACGATTAAGAATTTCTTGAATACGGTGTATCTTTGGCTGGGTATAATTGCTGTCGTTGTAGTTGTTATTGGCGGTGTCAAGTATATGATATCCCAGGGAGATTCCGGACAAACTCAAGCTGCAAAAAACGCCATCACTTATTCTTTGGTCGGCTTAGTCGTTACTTTGGCGGCTTTTGCGATTACGAACTTCTTTATTGACGCATTGGAGGGGCGATCGCCTAGTGGGCAGGTAGCGACTGAGGGGGGTGGTGAGGCCGAGGGTGGTGGTAGTGGCGGCGCAGAAGAACCGTCTGCACCGAAAGAAAAGCGTGATGAGGTGAAGGCGGTTGTAATGTTGTCTTCTACGAAATTAATAATCGGAGATAAGGCTAAGCTAAGCGCTAAGGTTTTACCAGATTACGCCAAGGATAAGACAATCACTTGGTCGACGGATAATGCGAACGTGGTGAGTGTGGATTATAGTGGCAATATTGAAGCGAAGAAAGATGGCGAGGCAAATATTAAGGCGACTTCTAGTAATGGTAAATCAGCAGTAACGAAGGTTACGGTAACAAAGCCGATTGAAGTTGAATCGATTTCGCTTGAAAAAGATAGTATAACGATTAAAAAAGGCGAAACGACAAGCGTGAGAGCGACAGTCATGCCTAGCAAAGCCACAAATAAGTCTTTAACTTGGAAGTCGAGCAATAGCGCTATCGCCACGGTTGACTCTACTACTGGTAAAATTACGGGCAAGAAAGAGGGGAATACTACTGTTACGGTGTCGTCAAATAATAAAAAGACCGCTTCGCTAAAAGTTAGCGTTACCGATCCGAGTGCGCAACATGCAATTAAGATTACGCAGCAGTTGAAGGATAGTCTAAACTATTATTATCAGACGAATTATATGAGTAATGATGCTTCTTGTCGTAGCAATTATGGTGGTGTTACCTGTGGCCTTTCCTCATATCTTGCATTAGTAAAGATTTTGACAGGCAAGGATCATGATTACCACGCATTTGCGCAGGAAGGGTGTAGTACGGGCTTCTTTAATGGTGAAGGTGCTACGTGGGAAGTTGTGAGCAGAGATAGGAAGAGCTATTATGAAAATAAATACGGCATCGAGGGTAAGCCAATCCCAAATACCTGGGAATCGATTACGAGCGAGCTAAAGAAGGGGCATCCAATGGCGATTCTAGTAAGGGGGACTGGCGGCTTCCGCGGCACGTCGCACGATGGCATGCATTATGTAATTCTGATTTCTTATCGGTCGAATAATGGTGGCGAGGTTTATGCTTGGAACCCAGTATTAGATAGTTCGCGTTTAGGTGGCACGAGGGGCGGAAATTGGCTGAGTAAGAATCAGATTATACAATACGCCATTAATCGGAGACCAAATACAGGTTCATTGCCGTGGGCGGCATGGAAAAAGAAATAATACCTTATTTCTTAGCTAGATAATCTTCGATGGCTTCGGTTTTGAGTTCATAGTCATTGGTGGTTTTGCCGTCGAAGTGCTGAAAACCTCCCTGCACTTCCGCAATTGAGCCGTTAAGTGCATTCTTGCGATATTGAAATTTTAGATTATAGATATAATCAACGCCGTCGTCTTGCGTGACACAGAAATCGACGAATTCTTGCCGATTATCGTCGACCAAGTTGTAGCAGTTTGTCTTTTTGTCATGCTTGACATTTTGGTCTAGCTTGCCATCTTTAATAACTTCATTGACTGTGTCGAGCATCATATTATTATCGACGGAATAATAGAAATCGAGCATCGTGGAGTAGCCTTCGCGATGTCTGAATCTTTCTTCGATTGGACCAACGGCATCGAGTGCGACATTGTCGCCATAAATGACGTCAGCCTCGTCTTCCCCAGTTTTTTGTTTGTTGTTTTGTATGAGGAGGACGATAAGGGCGATAATAATAGCTACAGTAAGCGTGCTAATAATAGCAATAATAATAATTTTAGTTTTATTCTTAGGGGTTGTAATTTGATCGTTGTTCATTAAGTTTAAGTTTATCATAATATTGGTTAGTTGTGCCTATTCTTAATTTTGATAGTTCTTGATGTTATGCAACTTTACTATTGACAAATAATACGCTATGTGCTACAATTAAGATGACTCTTGCGAGCTAGCCGTCTAACTTATCTAGTAGTTAGCGGTTTAGCTAATGAAGGCGCAAGACGTACAATTAACCGGAGAGCGAATTTTAGAAGAGTGCGCGCTGTAGGGGCGCAGGGCTTTGTGCCCCATAGGGCCTGTTGGCGTTTCCTCCTTTCCTTCATGCGGATGAAACGTTGGGAGTCTCCCCGTTATTCAGACTCCCCCCATAAGCATTTTTCTAGTTCGCTTCTCCCCTGGGGAAAAATCCCCATTTTAAAACATCCAAATAAGCCCCCTTTTAAAGGGGGCTTTTAAATATTCTTTAAGTTTAGTGTTGTTGAGTAGTAGCGGGTAGATAATGATTAGCTATGATTTAGCTCTAAGTATTTGAGCGTATCGCGGATAGCATCTTCGACGCCAAGTTCGGCTTTCCAGCCAAGCTCTTGGTTAGCTTTAGCCGGATCGGCCCAATATTCTGCCAAATCGCCTGGGCGTGGACCGACGAAGTGATGTGGCAGTTTTTTGTTGGAGACTCGTTCATAGGCTTTAACTAATTCATAGACAGAAGTTGGTGTGCCGGTGCCGAGATTGTAAATTTGGACGCCTGGTTTCGAGTGGTCCAGGGCCGCCAAGTGACCTTTAGCGAGGTCGACGACATGGATAAAATCGCGTCGGCAAGTGCCATCTGGCGTATCGTAGCCTTGACCGTAGATGTCGAGCATTTCAGTTTTGCCGGTAGCAACGCGCATGATGACTGGCATGATGTTATTTGGGATACCGTTTGGATTCTCGCCAATTAATCCGGATGGATGGTTGCCGATTGGGTTGAAATAACGCAAAATTGAAACGCAGATTTCTGGGTAGGCTCTGTAAGCATCCTTAAGAATCTCTTCGATCATGTATTTAGTACGACCATAAGGGTTATTAATGTCGCGGCCAGTAGGCATATCTTCGGTGTACTTTGGAAACTTCTGTTCGCCATAAACGGTGGCAGAGCTACTAAAGATTATTCTGCCAGCGCCATAATTAAACATGGCGTCGAGTAAGTTAATAGTGGCGCCGAGATTGGTGCGGTAATACAGTAAGGGGTCTTCAATAGATTCTGCGACAGCTTTGAGGCCGGCAAAATGCATGACGGTATTGTATTCGGTTTTCTCGAAGAGCTCGTTGAGCTTGTCCTTATCGAGCAGGTCGATTTGGTAAAAATTTGGTTTTTTACCGGTTATTTTTTCAATTTGGTCAATGACGGTAGCTTTACTATTTGAGAGATTGTCGACAATATCGACATCGTAGCCGGCATTAAGCAGCTCAACGACGGTATGTGAGCCGATAAAGCCGGTGCCACCTGTAACTAATATCTTTTTCATAATTGAGTATATTATAACATTTTTGATAAGAATTGGCGAATAAAAAATGGGAGGTTCGTAGTGGACCTCCCTGAAACAGTTAATCTTCTGCCGGGAATTTGTCTTTCCGGCCGTTTTTGCAGAGATAGCGACGAACTCCAGAAATGAGCCCAAGTTGCTGCTGCTGGATTATTCCATAGCTGCGCATTTCTAGGTCGTACTCCGTCAGGACGAGGATTGCCTCGACGGTCGTGAGGCCAGCTTCCCTGAGTGCCTCGCGCAGCTCAGGAGTAATATCTAACTCGTCGACGGATGCGTTTCCGCTATGCGATACTGCGCCTACATATTCCTTAATCGGAGTATCGCTGGCGGGAGCAGTATATGTGCTCTCCTTATTGGGTGCTGCACCTGCGCTGGTGCTTCTCCGCTTATTTCTCTTCTTGATTCTCTTCGGTAATAACATGCCGTTCCTCCCCTTCAAGAAAAATTACTAAAATATAAGTCTTCGGATTTTCTTCTGGCACTTATCGCAGAAGCAGTTTAATCCCGAAGTGTCGCTTTTGGCGAGCATCAGGATGGTTTCTGGGTCACTAAGCAACATTAACACGCAATGCGTGCGATTACAATGATAGTTTGGCATTGTGTCGAGCAGAATTCGCGCAATGGCATTCTTTAGGAATACCGTGGCAACGCTTTCCAAGTCTTCGTCTTTGACTTGGAAGTTTAACGAAGCGATTGCCATTTCGTGGTTGCTATATTCAAAGTATCTGCCTATATAGCACGTTTCCATTGGTTGTCTTGTAATGATAACGAATGCGTCAAAGTTCTGCTGGTGAATCAGACGAGAACGTGCGAATATGTGGCTGAGCGTTTTGGATGCGTCAGCCACCCAGCCCTTTTCCTGGTGAATTCTTAATGTTTTAGCCAGGAAGTGTTCTGCGCCGCACGCAGGATCGAAGATGCCCCTAGAGCCACAGATGTGAAGAACATAGCCAGGAAATGTTTTTGAACATTCATCGATGGCGGAAATAAGATGTTTTTCTCCTTGTTCTCCGAAATCAGGCGTCCAAGCGATTGCGATTGTACTGTTTTTTTGTAACATGTTGTTATTCCCCCGATTAAACATATACAGATTCAAAAGATCAGCCTCGTGAGAGGATGAGTATACTATAGCCTATTTTAGGCGCTTTGTCAATTGACTAAATAAGTATATTTATGGTATTAAAATGGTTATCCTTGACAAATTCGCAATAATTTGCTATAATAAGGTCTTGGAAGTAATATGTGCGAACGGCGCAATACTAGTAATTTACTAGGCTTAAGAAAGCGAGGAGGGGGAGTATGCTCCATTTATTTTGTAAAACGGTGAAAAATAGAGAAGATAGCAGCGAGGAACATTTCGTTCGCTGTGGTTTCAAGGTCGAGGCTGAACCGAGCGAATTCGGAATAAACAGCAGTCGCATTACGATGGCCTTAATCCGGGTGGATGGCAAGGTTGTTTGCCACTATACTAAGTCGGGCGGCTTTATCGTTCTGCCGGATGCCTCTGACCCTATCATGTTATGCGCGTTACAGCATATACTTAGCAATTACAATTAAGCCTAAGAAACCAGCCTATAAATGCGGGCTGGTTTTTTAAATGCAGCACGAATATTCCCCTATGATAATAGAGACCCCGCCAAAGTGGCGGGGTGTTTTGAGGTGCTTTACTGTTTAACGATGGAAGGTACAGCTTCGTTCCAATAAGGACTTTTGCGCAGTTTTTCTCTGCATTCGTGGCAGAAGCTGTCAAGGCCGAGTTCTTCTTCGTCCTGGGCAAGCTGCTTCATGTAATTCGGACCTACCATCGGCGACATGATACATGCTCTATCTATGCAGTAGTTGCTAGGAGTATCTGTCTTGCAAAAGAAGTGCCATATCACGTGTTTCAGGAGAAGCGTTGTCATGTTCTGGGTGTCGATGGCTGTTTCGCAGTCTTTGAGTGTAATAATAGCGGCATTTCGGCTGTGATATTCGTAGTTGTCGTAATAGGCATGCGTCGTTATGCTTTGGTTTGTAAGGATTATGACGAAATCCGCTCCGCCGCCTGCCATATTTAAAATGGAGTTGAGCATACTGGCGGCGCGAGATGAGTCAATATTCCAACCTTTATATGTCAATTTAACGGCGTTCTCTAGGATATAATTTGCCGTATAGGTGCTACCGGCGATTTCGCCAGCTCCGTCAATTTGGAAGATGCAGCCCGGTATGGATTTAGCGCAGCTATTAATGGCTTCATTAAAGAAAATTTGACATCCATCAAGGTCCGAGCTCCAGCTAATTGATATTTCTGTAGGATATGAATCCATGATAATCCCCCCTTCTAAATATAAAAAACAATAATAAAGAACAGACTCTAATGAGGCTTGAATTATTATGAATTAGTAATGGATATTAGTCAAGTGATTACCTTCTTATACACTCAACTAACGAAATTCCGTCGAATGTTCCCCAGTGGGTGACTTTCAAGCTCTCGTCGGACATGCTGGCGAGTATACTACTGATAGATTTATTCAATGCCAATAATACATTTTCTGCACGATCGCTGAACTCTACTTCGTAGGCGTCTCCGTCGTCGTAATCGATAACGCAGAGAATCTTGAAGTAGGCGCGGTACTCATCGCCGATATTAAATACGATACCTGGCGCATATTCTTCGCTTCTTTCCATGACGTACTGCCCCAACAGATACCCAGCCTCTAGAATTAGGTGGTACCTTGATTCGTTGTCTAATTCGGCTCCATGCTCGCCGCGGAAATAGTATACCGGTTTGGCATACTTACTGTCCGGATCGATAATTGCTAGAATGTCTAGCTCTGGTACCATTACCATTGCCATCGAAATAGCTGCGCCGTCGTTGTCTGCTGCGCGGATGGCGACATCCATAATCCCCTCTAGCGCATTGTTATCAATAGACTTTGCTATTGTTTCGATTATTCTTCGGACCCTGCCGTAGTCAATCCCCGTTCTTTCATGTGCGGCTATATCTTTATCGCATGATGCATTCATCGCAAACACCTCCTCCTTTTTGCGAAAACATGATTGTTATGTGCGGAAAGCGAAGATGCTTTCAATTACGCCAGTATAGCACAAAATGTTTTGGGGCGTAAATTGACTTTCTTTGAGATAAACGCAGTAGCACGGGTCTTTTAACAGAGATTAAACTTTAGCTAGTCCAATTAGATCAAATCCAGATTCAGCTGCATACTTATTAATTTCTGCAATTTGCATTTCATTAAGTTCATTTAGAAAAGGATGTTCTTCTATCTTTTTAAAATGTTTAAAGAAAACTACTTTTAATTTGCCAAATGGAGAATCGTATATAGAATTGATATAATATTTATTTACTTCATTTGATACTCTTGTAGTATATATTATTTGATTATTATTAATTCTCTTAATTAAGCTTTTATGCTCTTCGATTGGGAAATCAATGAATTCTTTTGGCGCTGCCATAATTGCCTCCTATTGCATGCTTTTGCTCTTTTGGGCACGTTTTCACTATAGCATAGATGGATTTTTGATGCTTTGGCTGGGTTGGTGCTAGGCATTTAGCGTAATAGTGCGGAAAGAGTGGCGGAAACAGAATGGAGGCGACTAAAAATAGGATATTTTTGCTTTTACCTCCCTGCTCCATAATGATTTTTTATAACATAAAGGGTATGGGTGATAAGTGTTTCTAGCTTGAGTGTTTTTTTTGAAGCTTATTATTCTAGATTTTTTGCTTGTTTTAAAATTTTCTCTTGTTCTTTTGCGGCTTTTTTCATGGCGCGACGATATATGGTTTGTATATCTTTATCGTTACCGCGGAGAACAAGATCCGAAAGGTCATACTGATTGTTTTTCTTTATGATGGTTGCCAAATTACTCATTCTCTAAAAGCCTTTCTAATTCTTTTATATTATATTCTATTTTAATAATTTTGTCAAGTTCGTTAGCAGAGATGTTTGTGATGCGTTCGCCGGGCTTATTGTGCTTATCTTTTATTATTATATCAACTAATACTTCGGGATACTCGTTTAGTTTGAGTAAATTATTAATTGTATTTGCGTAAGACGTAATGAAGCCGTCCTTGCTAATTCCTCGTTTTTCGACTTTCTCGCGCGCCTTAGTGAACCGCCACGCTAGTTTTGGGTCTTGTTTAATATATGTAACCTTGACGTGATAGCCTTTTCTTACGCATGCGCCAATGCAATTTAATGTAATTTTGTGTGACATAGTCCCATCCATAATGAATGGATAGTATTCTCTCTTGCATCTATTAAATATTTCGGTTTGCAGGATAGATGCGCCTAATCGAAATTTATCTGCTTCTTGTGGACGGTATGATTCAATATGTTCTGCGATCTCGTCCATGTCTATACGAACGACGCGTATCTTCGATTCTGAGATTATTGTTCTTGTGAACTCGGTTTTACCCGCTCCGGGCAATCCAGCCATAAAAATACATGATGGATTGTCCGGGTTTGGCTGGGCGCCAGACTCGCGTATGAATCGTTTCGTGAACGTCTTTTTGTGATTCTTAACCCAGTTCCTAATTTCCATTACTTTTATTATATCTATTTTTTCTGACATATGCCTATGGTATATAAAATGCTGTCGCAGATAAAAGCATGAGTTTAACTAATTTGGAATGACATGTGTCATTTATGTTCTATTGGCGAATCGGATTTAATAGTAAAAAGGGGGCATACGTGGGTTTTAGAACGAGATGCCCGTCGATTAAGATTGGCGGTGTGAGATTTAGGAAAACGAAGAATGATATAACGATATCTAGCAAGACGATTTTCGGAAACCGAAAAACTAAAACTACGCTGGTCGCCAGAGCAGATTTCGGGCAGATTAAGTTAGAGCATTGATTGCCATATGAATCGCGTAAAGCGATAGATTGCCTTACTCGTTATTATATTATATAGTATGTAGAACGAAACAAAGTTGTTCCTTTTCATACATACAAGATAGATAAGGGGGGTGTTAGTATGGCAGTATTCTTTGGAACAAAGCTGGAAAGATATGACAATGCGCTGATGCTAAATGGTCAGAAAGTCCTCAAGATAAATAAATCAATCGAGGGAGAATCTTTCGAGGGCTATTATGGAGACTTGACGATCGATTATAAGTTCCCGGTTGTAAAGCGCGGTCATAGCGACGAAGTATTTCTGGTTCTGCCAAAGTGCTATTATGAGCACTTTAGCTGTGATCGCTTGGTGGCGCCGGAGAACCAGTCCGTAAAATGTTGGGGCATGCAACCACGTAATAACTCACTTGATGGTTGGACTTGCGATCTCTATATCCTGATAGCGCAGCGTAATGACATGTTCTGCAACGTGCGGCCGTGTGGTTATGTACTCTACGTAGTATTAAGTAATCAAGTACTAGTAGCAAAAGCTTTAGTCGCTACGGAGCTGGCGGGACGCGTGTTGAACAATCGTGAATTCCAGGAAAGCGGTCGGGCGGACTATCTTTTTGGTCAGGATTTCAGCAATCAGAAGTGGCGCGATGTTTCGCAAAACTTTAAGCCGAGATAAAAAGTGCCCCCGCGGATGCGGGGGTTTATTATTCGTTTGAATATTTGAGTTTTTCGTCTGGGAAGAATTGATTAAAAACGTAAATGAATTGTTCGGCTGGTTTTTGGGGTAATTGTCTATAGCTTATGCTTGATAATTCGTCGAGGATATCCCTAATCGTGAAGCCGAATAGCTCCCACTGAGTATCCATATAGTTGAACAGCCAAGAGTCTATCGTATTTATATAGTCGTTATCTGTGAAGGCGTCTTTGATTCTAAATGGCATATTGCCAGATTTGCCCTCTCTGGTTAATGCATAGATAATGTTTTGGAATTTTTTAATGTTATTATATCTGTTATCCCAATTATATATGCGCTCCGAAGAGTTTGCTTTGCTAGACAGTATGGCTGGAGTACGAAGTAATTGCTTAAGTTCTTCGTCAGCATTATCCACTTCTATCGGCTGTTGATATATATTCAATGCTAGCCAATTGTACCGATAATTCTTAAAACTAATCGTTAATTCCCTCATCTTCTTAGCTAACATTCCGATAAGGATAGCCGCAAAGGCGGGGTATGCGCCATCATTGTCTTCTGCCCAACCTTTTTGTGCACGAAACAGCATATCTAATGTTATTTTTTCGGCATACTTGTAGCTGCTTCTTAACTGTATGCTCGGTCTGATTGGCAAGTATTTCTCAATGAATCTATGAGCGTCTATCACTCCATATTTTTCTAATGACAGTCCGACAACGTCTAGATCGGCTGGCACAATAATTCTAATGAAGACTAAGTTTCTAAGAATCGACAACAGCGATAATATGCGGACAACATCGGCTCCTTGTAGTCGATCTAGGTCGTCTATTATGACGTATACGATAGCTTCAATATTAGAACGTTGATACTGATGGTTTATTTCGAGAATAATGTCGCTAGATAATAAGTCATTTTGGTTTTGAGCAGTATTTAGGGCAAAGTTTATGAGGTTTACTTTCGGGTCGTCATCGACATTATTTATTAGTGAATTGAGTTTTTTTGTTTTCTTGATGCCGACTTCGACCATGACGTCATTGATGGCTTTTAATATGTCGCTAATAAATTCGCCGACATTGCCAGAGTATTTAAAAGCCGACTCGTAAATATATCTATTATCGCTTTTTTCGCTTTCGTTTATGGCTATTAACAATGCTGTAGTTTTTCCGGAACCCCATTTGGAATTAATACAGAGAATATTATTTTCGTCATTTCGTTTATTGAGGTATTGTGATATGGGAGCTACGCCTTCGTCAATTAATTCAGATATCGTATTGCGAGTTTGCTTATTGATTTTTCCTTTTCCGTAAATAAAACGAATGAGGTTTTCGCGCGTTGGTTGTGGGGACTTATTGCCTCTGTCTTTAAAAAGAGATAGGATGTATTGTTTGTCTCTAATTATGATTTTCGGAAAGATGTGCTTATAGGTTTTGATGGATATATAAAAAGAGACTGCGATGGTAATTAGGAATGCTATTAGGTAAAAAACACTTTTCGTATAGGTTGGGCACTCTGGTGTTTTTGAAATAATAGCTTCAGTATAATTGCGTATAACTCCGAAGAAATCCCGCAGAAATCCAGCAATTACAATCAGACAAAAGCCGAAAATTGCAAAGGAAATTAGTGTACTAAAAATAGATAATCTAGATTTTGTTTGATATAGTCTAGCACTAGATTTGTTTTGTTTTAGTTTTTTCTTACGCGTCATTTATTTATTATAAATAGATGGTGTATTTATGAAAAACATAAGCGTTATAATAAATGCTTTTAAGTGTTTTTAGCTTGAGTGTTTTTTTGAAGCTTATTGTTCTAGATTTTTTGCTTGTTTTAAAATTTTTTCTTGTTCTTTTGCGGCTTTTTTCATGGCGCGGCGATAGCGCACTGATTTGGCGTATGAATTAACGCGAAAAGTCGATAGCTCTTAAAATTTGCATACTTATTGAGGGGAGATTGTTAATAATATCCACATATTAGTATCTAGCGCTAGGCCTTTGCTTCTTAAGGCATCAAAAAATCTCCTTATCGTGACATCTAGCATAGCTATTCTCTATCTTTTATGGATACTAGATCTAATTCTGGTGTTTTTATTGTGACGATTTTTCTTATGCGTTTTTGCGTGCCGTATAAAGAGGATAGAGCACCCTCAAGATTCGGGCTAGTTTCGTCAATAAAACTAAGGGTTATATACCATTCATTCTTAGTTTTATTGCTATCGATTTCTTCTACTCGTACATGATTGATCTTAGTTTCAGTGGAGTTTAATGCGCCAATAAGATAGCTGGCGGCACTATGGATGATATTCTGCATTGTGATTTCTTTTTTGATTTTTGTTTGTTCTTCAGTTGTCATGCTCGCTCCTTTAATAAAATTATATTACTTTTCCGTTGCATCCTTCAATTAATATTTGTTTTTATGTATTGTATTATTTGTTTTTCGCTTCAGGAAGCATGAGCGTAATATCATTTTGAGCGTAATATTTTTAACCTTTGCGGCGCCAGCAAGCATAAAAAACGGGGGCTCGGATGAGCCCCCTTGGGTTGACGTGTAACATTGAAGCTTTGGCTTACGCCTCGGGGAATTTCTTCTCCTTTCCGTTTTCCCTCAGGTAGATGCGAACTGCAGCGAGCAGGCCGAGATACTGCTCATATATGAGTGAGCTGCCGTATCTTTCGATGTCTTCGCTGGTGAGTTCCATGATGTGGTCGACTGTAATGAGTCCAGCCCTTCTGAGTTCGGCTCTGAGTTCGTCGGAGATCTGAAGCATGTTGAGATCGTCGGAGATCTGAAGCATGTTGAGATCGTCGTCGTGGCCCGACATGGTCAGACTGACGATAGCGAGCATCATCTCGTTGAATCTTTTTGTGGAGTTGTCTTTTTTCTTTTTTGCCATACGCATTTCTCCTCTTATAGGTGTGAGATTAATGGAACTCGGCTTTTAATTTCAGCCGTAAAGTAGGTCTACTAATAAATAGTAGGTCTGCCATACGGCTGAAAAGCTACACGTTAACGAACTATTTTTGACAAATCGATGCTATTATAGCACAAATATATGAATTGTAAAGTACCTTCGCTAAATATGGCGGTTTGATAAGTTTTTAGCTATTTTTCAGTTAAAATGCGTAAAATAGTGGCAAAAACAAGGAGATTTTTATGCCTGAAGATGAGAAAGAAAAGCGTGTGAAGCACCATGAAGAGATGCGTTGTCGCAGAGAATGCAAGAATGGTCGAGGTTGGATGATTGCGACGGCGGTATTGGCGGTATTGTTAACGGCTAGCGTGTGCTTTAATGTCTATTTCTTAGTGTCGCGTGGTGGCGATATACGTCGACATGATCAAGATATGCAAATGATGCGCCCGGGTCAAAATGATTGGCGTGACGGCAATAATGGCACATATAAGTACCGGGGTGGCAATCTGCGCGGTGATGCGCCCAGAGATACAAAAGATAAAGATAGCGAGCAGAAGGATAATAACGAATCTAGCGATAAAAGCTAGGCGATCGTGCGATTGCTAAGTTACAGGTAACTACGTATTGGTATAGTTACGTTAAAATAGGGCTCATTTGAGCCCTATTTTAAATGCTGATTCTTTTTTGAGTTTTGATATAGTCGTAGAATTCGTTGTAACTTAGATGGTATTTGGGCTGACGGTATTTATAGATGAAGGTATCATAGTTGGAATTGGGGTCGATTTCGTCTTCTCTGCTTTGAAGGAATTTTGCTTTAATATCAGTTAAGAGTGCTTCTTTACTATCGTAGGCGTGAATTCCTTTCATGTCGTACCAGGAGTGTTCGAACCAATAGAATTTACCGTCTAATTGAAATGTAAGGAAGGTATGCGATGGCTGATTGGCGTGGTCATCGATGTAAATAAAATAGGTATCACAATCGATATGTGAATCGTTAAAGAGTTTTCGCTCAAGTTCGACTTGATCCCAGCAAACTCCGCATTTAGTTTCCAATAATTCTGCGGGGCTTAATAAGTAATAAAAATTAGGAAAATCATTTTCCCAGTGTTTATCGGACATTAAGTTGTTGCCGTTCTTGTCCTTAAAACCGAATTCGATGTCGTCGAGTTGGTTTATGATTTTGTGGATTATGTCCATGAGAGTTACTTGAGCTCCTTTTTGTATTACTTCTTCTAAGAATAATAGTTGAGAGTTTGCGGTTCATTGATTTTATTGTAACACCTGAGAAGCTTAGTGCGCGCCTTGACAAACAAGCAGTAATTTGCTATAATACGCTAATATACACAGGTCGGCAATAGGGCCGGCTTGCACCTTCAAAGGAGGGATTATATGTTATATGTTGTAAATGACATTCACGGAGCGAAGAAGCTTTTGGAGCATACACTTCAGTCGATGTCGAAGATGAACGCTGGCGACGTTCTGGTTATTAACGGCGATGGCGCTGGCGCACGCGGCCCGATCATGAACCAGATCGTCAAAATCTTCTATGAAGTGAGGCGTGGCGAAACTGCTATGTCGGCACTTTACGACGAGATCGAGAACGTGATTCATGAGCGTCCGGAAATTCCGAAGGAATGGATTTACGATTCTGTTCATGCCGGGGTATTCCGTAAGCTGATGGCGCTGCGCTATCCGCTGTTCGATGCCTGCATGAAGAAGGAGGCGAAGGAAGTCTTGGAAGAGACTCTGCTGCCGCTTTCGAAGGTTGCAAAGGAAAAAGACAGCATCCAGATTGTGTACTTGCCTGGCAATGGCGAGATTGTGCCGGACGACTTTGTGGTGTATGACATCACTGTCGAAAAGACCGTGACCCCTGACAAGCGCTTTTATCAGCAGTTGGATGATGATGGATATTTTCTGGAGTTCGGTGTGCATTACGTGAAGTATGTGCGCGTATTGCCAAATGGCGTATTACTGCTAAGCACGCACCTGCTGGATCTGCCGGAGGAATCTATTGATTTACTTCTGAAAGGACAGGGCGCATTTGACAAGAAGTTCTCCAAGGTCTTGGTACACTATCCGCCCGCGATTGCTCCGGTTGGCGGTGCGTTCGATTTCTGGACGCCGAACAAGACGGATATTTCGCGTACGGAAGCGGTGGGTAAGATTCTGGCGAAGCTGCAGCTGACGGATGATGCAATGGTCTACTTTGGTCACATTCACCTTGGTGCCAATGACGCACGTATGGATCGCTATCCGTCCAGTATGACGTTCCTGACGAGCGGGTTCAGCGGCTGTGTCTGGGTGAAGCCTGGTACAGTTATGAAGCTGTAACCTCAACAATACTCTCCAACTTACAAAAAGGCCCTCCAATCGGAGGGTCTGCTTTTTTGTCTTATTTAATTAATCTCTAGAGAACAAATCGCGCGTATAAACAACGTCGGCAACGTCACGAAGTTGATCTTCGAGGCGGTTGGCAAGGATAATATCGCTACGTTCGGTGAATTTGTCGAAATCGTTTTCGACCTCAAAGCCATTAAAGTTCTTTTCTTTGAGGGTTGGTTCGTAAATAATGACTTCGATACCTTCGCCGCGAAGCTGTTTAATAACATCTTGGATAGCGGAAGAACGAAAATTGTCGGAGCCGCTCTTCATAGTGAGGCGATAGACGCCGACGGTTTGCGGCTTATGCTTGTAGACATCTTTGGCAATGAATTCTTTGCGGGTCTTATTGGCATGAACAATAGCGCGGACGAGATCTTGTGGTACGCCTTGATAGTTTGCTAAGAGTTGCTTTGTATCCTTTGGTAAGCAGTAGCCACCGTAGCCGAAGGATGGATTGTTATAGTGCATGCCGATGCGTGGATCGAGACAAACGCCTTCGATAATAGCCTTAGTATTGAGGTCTTTTACCTGAGCATAAGTATCGAGTTCATTGAAGTAGGCGACGCGAAGTGCTAAGTAGGTATTAGCAAATAACTTAACAGCCTCAGCTTCGGTTGGTTGCATAAAGAGTACAGGAACATCTTTATTGAGCGAGGCCTTTTCTAGCAGTTTAGCAAAACCTTTTGCTTGCTCGGTGTTATCGCCAATAATAATGCGAGATGGATAAAGATTGTCATAGAGTGCTTTGCCTTCGCGTAAGAATTCTGGCGAGAAAAAGATGTTATTAATACTATACTTTTCGCGGATAGATTCAACATAACCAACAGGAATCGTAGACTTAATAACGATGGTGATATTATCGTCCTTCATGCGAATGACTTTTTTAATAATATCTTCTACTGCGGAAGTATCAAATGTATTTGTTTCGTCATCGTAGTTGGTCGGTGTGGCGATAATGACATAATCTGCGCCTTCCATGGCGTCTTTGTAATCGATGGTGCCGCGAAGGTTTAGCTTGCGCTTCCCCATTTTTGCTTCTTCAAAATATTTCTCGATGTATTCGTCTTGAATGGGTGAAATAAAATTACTAACTTTGTCGGCTTTGTCTTGATGGATCTCGAGGGCGACAACCTCATTATTTTGGGCAAGCAATGTGGCCAGAGAAAGACCGACATAACCTGCGCCAGCTACTGCTATTTTCATGGATAATTCCCATTAAAATTATTATTTGAGATTGCGTATATTATAGCATTTTTAAGTTAAGAATGAAAGCATGAGCAGGTGGGGTGTGTGTCGAAAAAAGACGAAATTTTATCCGTAATATTCTTTATACCATTCAGCGAACTTGCGGAGAAGTATCGTAATAATCGTTGATGTTATCAAAACCGATAACTTTTGCGTCTGGATTCTCGGCGCAGACGCGCTTAGCTAGGCAGCTACCGATGAAGCCGGCAGCACCGGTGATAAGAATGGACTTATGATTGAAGTTTGAAGAGTTCATTGTTATATACTATAACATGTTTTTTGTAGTCGACTATATTTGTTTATGCCGTAGCCTCTAATGCGGGCAATAGCTATACGGATGTGTATTTCAATTCTTTTATCTTTAATATTTTTATCAAGTGTCGAATTTCGTGCTGATTTTAAAACATTTTTTCGGTCTAGTACATGTCTTTGCTCCATAATTTAGGTATGAATAATATTAATAGTTCAATAATAATGATAGAAGATATATGGGGGATTGAGCCGATGCGCAGATCTCCCGACAATGAGTGCCATGCTCATATTGAGTATAAATATAAGTATGATGGGTGGCGAAGTTTAACCATCGCCGTTTGCATCAATGGGTATGTTGTCGGCATGGATGATGATAGGCGCTTAACCTTTGAAAGAGCGTCATTAACTCATAGCTGTAGCGCATACGGATTCTCGTTTATTTGTGCGATTAATCCCAATACTGGTGAGTGGATTGCTTTTCCTCAATTATGCGAACCAATTGGCGGTATTAATAGTCGTTATGCGGGCAATGGATTGATGGAGGATTGTCTCAAGAGTGCGATTGGAAAAAAGTTTGGATTTGATGGCGAAAAAGAACTATATTGCGAATGGTTGCCGTGACGGTTGTGAGCTAATCGTATAGTTTTAGGCTCCGATTGCCTCAAGTAATTAATAATATAGTGACAAATATTTCTTCTTAGCGATCAAATATTTCAGAATATACAACCGCGGACTTCGTAACTATTGTTCATCTTTTGTCGATTCTTTGATGGCGTCTATTATCTTGAAGCCCGTTCCCGTCGGCGTATAATTGGGCGTTCCTTTTGATCCGTATTTCTTGTCTAGTATTCCCTTATTAAATAGGTCATCCATTATAGCTGCCATTCTCTGTTCGCCAATTGATTCTATCGTCTTGTCGTAAATTTCCTTATTGTATGCTCCGGTTGGAGTAATAATTACTCCATCCATCGTCATAGTTGTCAATATACGTACATCGTCTTGTATGGTAGAAAAGAGAGTCATGATTTGCTTCTCATGCTCATCTAGGGCATCGATTAATTCGGTGTTTGAATTTTTGGAATCATTTTTGGAGAGATATTTTTTTATAATTCGTGCTAATTGTTTTTCGAATTTTGCCCCAGAAGAATCTGACTTTTTTGAGAATTGCATAACTTTGTGGTGCTGTATGTCGAATGGGGCATCTTTAATATTGCCGTTATCCGAGTTGAATAGCAGGACTAATTTATCTGACGAATTACTGCCGATCATATATCCAATTTCAAACATTACATTTTGGTTTACTATATTTTTACCTTTGTTGCTGCCAATGATACTTATGTCGGCTACAAGTATTTCGCATTTAGATATTTTTTCTTTTATAGTCGTTAAGATATCTGGTGCGCCTGGTATTCCGAGTGTATCTTTATCGAATTCTGGTCTTTTGTCGAAGGTTGAATCGTTGCCGACTTGCTTTATTGCTCGTTTAAGGTGTTTTTCTATATAGTTTCTTGTTCGAGAGTCCTCGCTTTGCCATGAATAGAATATTGTCGATTTGCTCATGTTTACTCCTATTACTGGTAGGTTTCATTATTTATTATCTTATCAGGTTCTTTTTATTGCTGAGTATGAATTAAGTGTTTTTGGGGAGCCACGGTATAAAAAGATGGATTCCGTATGACGTATCTGGATCTATGTTGTCTAGTTATGAAAGAGCGACAAGATAAATGAACTTATTGCTGTAGGCCTATTAATTCAGATTAGACAAAGTGGCGCTTTGTGGTGCTACTTTTATTTCTCGCTTCTCGTGATATTCTATAATAGCCCTTTAGCCGAATCTAATTCTTTCCTAAAGAATACAAAGTTGAGCCCTAGTACTACGACTATTGCTACTTCGGAGACCATTAATGCATGATTGTTCAGTTGAGATAATTGCTATTCCCTACGTATGGCAGGAAGTTGAAGTCGATTACGATTGTTGCGGCTTCAATGATAGCCAGTATAATCTTATTTGACGCTTTCCCGAATTGAACGGTGGGGAAATATTTTGGCATAATAAACGGGTTCGATATGCTAATTACTATTAAATAGGTCATCGATTGTGACGCTAAAATACTAGACTATTTAAGGACATTTTAGGGGTCGCTATATCTGCAATAAATTCATTCGTACATTATAAAAGTTAATTTAAAGCGGATGGAGGCTTATGCTATTTCTGTTTAATACTTTATTTAATGACGACATACCCTATAGGCTATAATGTGCTATTCTTCGCCTTGTGTGCTCCAAATAGAAAACTATGCGGTTTATCCTATTTCGGCAAGATATCTATTTAACGCATCTTGCCAGGTCGGCAATGGCTCGAAACCATTCGCGACTAGTTTTTCTTTGCTTAAACGAGAATTAGATGGTCGCTTTGCTTTAGAAAGGCCATATTCTTCTGTTGTGACTGGAATGACTTTTGTGGCCATGTCGGCTTGCCTAAAGATCTCTTTGGCGAAGTCTGCCCAGCTAATATATTCGCCGCTATTCGTAGCATGATAATAGCCATATTTCTCGGTGAGAACCATGTCAACGAGTAATCGTGCTAGATCTACAGTATAAGTTGGTGAACCGATTTGGTCACTGACGACACGTAGCTCGTCATGAGTTTTGCCTAGGTTTACCATGGTCTGAATGAAGTTCTTGCCGTTCTTCCCGAATACCCAGGAGATGCGGACGATGAAGAATTTTTTGAGAGTTTCGACGACGGCTAATTCGCCTTCGAGTTTAGTCTGGCCATAGAAATTAATTGGCGCATAATCTTTGGAATCTGGATCCCAGGGGTCAGTGCCCTGTCCATCAAATACATAATCCGTGGAGATATAGAGCATTTTGGCATCGATTTTTTTGCAGGCTTCCGCTATGTTTCGCGTGCCATCGGCGTTAATAGAACGCACGAGCGGCTGGTTATCTGGTTCTTCTG
The DNA here is from genome assembly GCA_947303945.1 of uncultured Candidatus Saccharibacteria bacterium. Classification (GTDB taxonomy): domain Bacteria; phylum Patescibacteriota; class Saccharimonadia; order Saccharimonadales; family Saccharimonadaceae; genus UBA2834. The sequence goes on from CAMYZS010000002.1 coordinate 57,665, forward strand.
CGCCATCTACGTTTGTCCAGGCGGCGCAATGAATAACTGCGTCTGGCTTTTCTGAGGTAATAGCTCGCTCGACCTCTTCTTTTTTAGTAATATCGAAACCGATCATGCGATAGAGTTTATCTTTGTTAGCGGAACGGTCGCTGCCGACGCATTCGATACCGCGTTTTTGTAATTCGAGCATGACGTCGTAGCCAAGTTGCCCGCCGGCGCCAGTAACCAAGACTTTCATTATTTATCTCCGTACATTTTTTTGTAATAATTCTGATATTCGCCAGAAATGATTTCTTCCCACCAATCTTGGTGTTCGAGATACCACTTGACGGTTTTCTTGATGCCGTCTTCGAATTTGGTTTCCGGGAGCCAACCTAGTTTTTCGTGGATGAAAGTTGGATCAATGGCGTAGCGGCGATCGTGGCCTTTGCGATCCTCAACGAAAGTGATGAGGGATTCTGGCTTGTCTAATTCTTTGCAAATGAGTTTAACGATATCGATGTTAGCCATTTCGTTATGGCCGCCGACATTATAAACCTGGCCGATTTCGCCGTTATGAATAATAAGGTCAATAGCGCGGCAGTGATCTTCGACATAGAGCCAGTCGCGCACATTCTTGCCATCGCCATAAACTGGGAGTGGCTTGTCATGAAGGGCGTTAATGATGGTGAGCGGAATAAGTTTCTCTGGGAAATGATAAGGGCCGTAGTTGTTAGAACAGCGACTAATAGTGGCTGGGAATTTATAGGTGCGGCAATACGCAAGCACTAATAAATCTGCGCCAGCTTTGGATGCGCTATATGGGCTACTGGTATGAAGTGGGGTCTTTTCGGTGAAGAATAGATCTGGACGATCGAGCGGAAGGTCGCCATATACTTCGTCGGTGGAAACTTGGTGATAGCGAGGAATGTCGAGCTCGCGGCAAACATCCATGAGAGTTTGCGTGCCAAGAATATTAGTCTTTAGGAAGATGCCTGGATCGTTAATAGAACGGTCGACATGGCTTTCGGCGGCAAAATTAACGACGATATCCGGTTTTTCTTCTTCGAAAAGTGCTTTGATAGCGTCGCGGTCGCAAATATTCGTTTTAGAAAAGCGGAAATTCGGATTCTTTTGCGCTTCGGCTAAGGTAGATAGATTACCAGCATATGTGAGGCAGTCTACACAGATGATACGATAATCTGGATATTTATTGAGCATGTAATAAATGAAGTTTGAGCCAATGAAGCCAGCTCCGCCGGTAACGACGATTGTTTTGCTTGCCATTTTTACCTTTCGAATGTTATTTTGCTTTTCGCCAGGGTTGGATGCTTTTGATCTTTTTCGCTGAGGATATGATTGCAGTCGATCTCTGGCCATTCAATATTAATATCTGGGTCGTTATATATGATGCCACCTTCGTCCTCTGGATGATAGAAATCGTCGCATTTATAGGCGAATTCGGCAGTCTCGCTTAGAACCAAGAAGCCATGCGCGAAGCCGCGCGGGATTAAGAGTTGCTTCTTGTTTTCGCCGGACAGATTAACGCCGACCCACTTGCCGTAAGTGCTGCTGTCTTTGCGGAGATCAACGGCAACATCGAAGACTTCGCCATTTAGTACGCGTACTAGTTTGGCCTGTGGGTGGTTTTTCTGGAAATGAAGACCGCGTAGTACTCCCTTTGTACTTGACGACTGATTATCTTGTACGAAGGTATAGTTGAGGCCGTTTTCTTTAAAGTCTTTTTCGGAATAAGTCTCCATGAAATAGCCGCGATTATCGCCGAATACTTTTGGAGTTATTATGTATACGCCATCGATACTGGTTTTTTCAAAGCTGAGCATTAGTCTTTAAGCTTCCCTTCCGCTACGTTCTTTAGATGTTGACCGTAGCTGGATTTGCCATATTTGTCAGCAGATTCAAGAAGCTGTTCTTTTGTTATCCAGCCGTTTTTGTAAGCTATTTCTTCTGGAGCGGATATTTCTACGCCTTGGCGTTTTTGGATCACGCGGACAAAATCTGACGCGTCGGCGAGTGAATCCATTGTACCAGTATCGAGCCAAGCGAAGCCGCGACCGAGAAGTTGGACGTCTAGTAGGCCATCTTTTAGGTAGAATTCATTGAGTGTTGTGATCTCCAACTCGCCCCGAGCTGACGGTTTAACGTCTTTTGCTTTCTCTGCTACACCGGATGGATAGAAATAGAGGCCGGTTACAGCATAGTTAGATTTTGGTGCAGCTGGTTTTTCTTCGATTGAAATAGCATGCCAGTTGCTATCAAACTCGACGACGCCAAATCTTTCCGGATCATCGACGTAATAGCCAAAGATGGTTGCTCTCTTTTCGTTTTCAGCGTCGGACGCTGCATTTTTAAGAGATTCCGTAAAACCTTCACCGTAGAAGATGTTGTCTCCGAGCACCATGGCGCAGGCGTCATCTCCGATGAAATCTTCGCTTATGATAAAAGCCTGAGCTAAACCATCTGGGGATGGCTGTACTTTATAGGATAGTCTTAGGCCAAATTGTGAACCGTCACCAAGAAGACGTTCGAAGTTCGGCAAGTCGTGCGGAGTTGAGATAATAAGAATGTCGCGAATACCGGCATGCATCAATGTCGATAGTGGATAATAAATCATCGGCTTATCGTAAACTGGCAGCATTTGTTTTGATGTTACCAGGGTAAGTGGATAAAGACGGGTGCCGGAGCCGCCAGCCAAAATAATGCCTTTCATAGATTATGTATATTATACCGTATTTCTTTTAAGTCATAAAGCAACAATATGTTTTCATACTATTTAAATGTATCTATTCTTTGTGATTCAATGCCTTAATTGGCGAGTCACTATTATTCAGGCGACTTGTTGTAATAGGATTAAGTTTGTTTTTTATAAAAAATAATGGATGAGTTTTTTCTCATCCATTATTTATGGTGTACTATATCTCTGGTAGAGATGATAGATTGTCTGCATTGGTCTCACTCTTGTGTTTATCCCCGGGATTGAACACTAATTCCGTATATCTTATACGGTTCCCAGAGTGTGATTTAGCGGCCATTTATATATATCGCTATCTTCGGTCTCTCTATTCATCACTCGAAATCGAACAGAAGTCCAGTCCATTTTATTATGAATTGATAGAAGAAGGTCGGGAAGATTATAGGATAATATGCCAGAGATATATATGGAGAATCAGTCAAATCTTCAGCCTTTTGATGATTGAAATGGTGATTATTTCTATCTTCGAGAGCATAGATACGAAGAAAAACAGTATTCTGTCAAAACAATTAGCGTTGTAGTAGTTATTTAAAACATAGCTAGCACTTTTCAAAAATAATCTCTTTCGTGACAAAAGTGAGCGATATGTTTTCGAAATGGATACTGAATGGTTATGAATAAATTTCTCGTTAGTAATAATAGCAGTCTTGAGGCCAGCCTTTTTTAGTTTTATTCCGAGGGTCAACTCCTCGAAATAAAGGAATAATCCTTCATCATACATACCATATTTTTTCATTTTTTCGGCATTCACTAAGAATAAGCTTCCCGAGACAGCATCTACTTGTGAGTAATTGTTTTTTAAGCTGTCCGATTCTTTGAAATTATGGCTTTTTGTGAACTTTGAACAAAATATGCTAATTGATAGAATGAACTCAATTTTAGTTGGAATATAGAATGCAGAATTGTACTGCTTTTTACCTTTAGGATCTACCATATAAGGAGCCACAATTACATATTCCGGGTTTTTTTCTAAGAACAGTTTTAGCGCGCCTATCGTTTTGTCTTTAATCTCTGTATCTGGATTCATAATGAGAATATAATCTGGTCTGTTTTTTTTAAGAAGATAAGTAATTCCAAAATTATTTCCATATCCATATCCGCCATTCCGTGGAGCTTTTATGGTTTTTATTTTGTCTGCTTTAATGTTCTGCAGCTTCTCAAACGAATTGTCGGTAGAATTATTGTCAACAATCAATACGTGATCGGCATTTTTGTATTTTGACACGGCGAGTGCGGTATTTCGTGTTGTTTCCGAATCATTATAGTTTAGTAGTAAAATGTCTAGCATTTGTTATTTCTCCTTTTAAGTAAATCGGGAATAAATAAGAATAGATATAGAATTAAGCTTACACAGAATTCGCAAACCATAGCCATTATTTCGGGCATATTTAACTTACTATCTAAAAATAGGCATAAAGCTCCAATTATGACACTTCCGAGAATAGATTTTAAAATCATGAGTATACTTACCTTAAAACGGATTGTTTTATTCGCGTAGAAGAGCGTCATTGCAAAAACGACAACCTCAGCCAATAACGTAGTGAAAGCAGCAGCAATAATTCCGAATTTTGGTATGAAAATAGCATTTAGGACAATATTTATGACTGCTGCAGTTATGGTAGAGTATAGAAATTTCTTTTCTTTTTTGTTTGGAATCAGAACTGAATATGAATAAAAACATGCGCCAACAGATGGGATTATTGCTAACGATAATATTCGTAGTATGTTAATTCCGCTTATATATTCATTCCCGGCGATAATACTGAGAATTTTTGGAGACTCAACTAGGAGTAATGTTGATATAGGGAATGCCCCAATAATCAACAGTTGGAATATCGACGATAGCTTTTGTCTATATTCAGCATATTTATTGTGGGATATATAATACGAAAATCTCGGTATTGTAACAATGATAATAGAGTTAATTACTGTTTTTGCGATTGAATAGATTTTTGCGGCAGCAGAATATATTCCTGTTTGTTCTGATGATTGAGTGAAGCCTATCATTGTTATATCGGAATTGAGATATATGACGCTAGCAATATTGTTTGCAAAAAGAATTACGATTGGAAGTATATGTCTTTTAAAGTCAAGTTTTTTAGTTAATTTCGGATATATTTTTTTGCTTTTGAGGTAAACGTAATTGACTATATTTCCACCAGATGTTGATAAAACGGTGATTATTGCATATATGTAAATATCATTAGGTCCTTTGACGAACAATATGAGACTTACGAATGAGATTATTTGAATCAAGATATAACGTATAGTGAGATATAGGTAATCTTCGTATATACTGTTAATCCAGTCTGCTCCAATGGTTGTCAATACGATCTGTATGCTTTGTATATATATTAATACTGAGTATGCACTTATTTTGTCGTTTATGGTTACTATGATTATTAATCCTAGATAGGCGATTATAGTTGATAGTACATTAATCGTGTAAATCTGGTTTGTAAATATAGATAGTTTTTCTTTTTGATCTCTAATCCTAGACCCGTCTCTAATTGCATAATTTGCTATGCCTAATCCGGCAAGTAGCGATAAATATGCCACTATTGAATTTCCAAACGAGTAATTGCCCATATTGCCAGCACCCAATATTCGCGAACAGTAAGAAAATGAAAGGAATGGAAAAACAACAGAACATATTGTCTTTATTCCGTTGAGTATAGCGTTCTTTGTTAATGATGGTGTTTTATTTGACCGTTTCATAGATTATTTTGCCTATATTGCATCTCGTTATTTTGTTTTTCTATAATTGGCAAAGTTCCTAGTACTATTAATAAGACATCGTTACAAGAAAAAATGGCACTACTAGTTAGATATATAGTTATTAACACTATGAATATGCACGTATTGTTTTTACTTCTAAATAATTTATATATATTGCTCATATAAATACAGAAGATAATAAAACCAATTAAGCCCGTTGATACTAGGATGTATGATACCGAATTCATATACTCATTGCTATCAAGTTCCGTTTCGTCGCCTAAAGCTCTAACATATGACTCGTATCCTCCTAAACCTATTCCGAATATCTGTTCATATAATTGCATTTTTGGATACATTTTATATCCTTTTAACAGCCTATAATTAATTGAGGACTCGCTATCTTTGTTGATATCTCTAATTCTTTCGGCTGACTTATCGAATATGCTGTTATTAACAAATACAGCTATGAATATCCCGAATACTAGTATTGTTATAACTTTAAGCTTTTGGTTTTCGTTATTTTTTAATAAATAATATGCCCATATTATCATTGTTGCTACTATTCCGATTCCAGATGTACTCAGTATTACTGATAAACTCACTATTATTGCAAATAAAATATTTTTGATTTTTTTATTTTTATTTAATAGTATATAAATACTCGGAGATGCGTATGCGGCGAAATGGGCTGGTTCTAGGAAAAATGAGGTGGGCCTAAAATTGTATAGATACATTAAATCATATTTGTTTTTATAATCCGCGAAACTTTGCAAATTTGATGGGCTTAGTTTTAATTGTCCGATTAATAGATACAAATTCTTATGTAATACGTAATGGAAGAAATATTGCAATAAGATTGCAAAACTTGCGATTATTGCGGCGTAACAGTATACTTTTATAAATAATTTTCTATCGATTATTCCTTGTTTTATACAAATGATTGATAATATGACGTAAAAGATTGTAACTATCAACCTTTTTATAATATCTATCTCTGCCCCATTGAAGATTATTATTGATAGTAGAGAGGTTATAATTGAAAAAGATATAAATAATATTATGGATACTACTAATTTTTTATACGTTTTATCTAAAGCTTTTTTGTTTTTAAAATAGCTAATAATTACAAATGGCAATAATAAAATTACGAATAAGTCGCCCATGCCAAACCCATCTATTGGCGTTCCATATACATTAAGGATTGGCCACAGGGCAATTATTGCTGTATATATTTTTTTAATTCTTTTCATTTTTATCGTAAGTATTATGCGTCATCCGATTATATGCATTTATAATTGATATATTATATCTCTTTCTTTTTCTAATAGCGTCTTGCAGGCATAATAATTTCCAGTATCTTTTCGATATCGTTTTGTATAATATTCCTTGATCCTGCAAATACTTTTCATTATAATCGTTTAGCCAAGTTGATTTTCTATTTTCTGTAAGTGTTGCAATTGCGTACGGTACAGCATAAATTTTAAGTCCCTTTTTTAGACAATCGTTTAAAAATAGATTATCTTCTCCGTGGCAATGACTCGTTCCGCCTCCAAAACATTGGTTAAAGTAGATGCCATTTGCTCTTATGCTGTCTAATTTAATTGTTATTCTTGCCGTTCCGTACCTCAGATAATTAAATCTGTTAATCCTTTTAACTCTTTTATTTATGTATCTTTTTGGTTCTTTTTCAATTAGGTTAAAAATGATAACGTCCGCTTTTGGTAATTTTTCGAAACAGTTTGTTACTATTGTTTTATAATCATCTACGAACGTCATGTCGTCGTCGGCAAATAAGCATATATCTCCATTTGCTCGCATTAGTGAATTATTTCTATTTAGGCCAACTCCTTTTTCGTTGAAATTCAAGTATAAGACTTTGTTGTGGCCGTTCTTGAATTCTTCTATCGAATTATGATTACATTGGTTGCCAATTATTGCATCAGTGGTGATGTTCATCTTTTTTACTAATGAATGATCCGTTTGATTTATCGTAGATACTAATACTTGTATTTTCATGCCTAATCTCGCTGGTTATATATTATTTATAATGCTTTACTAATTGCGTCGATTATCGATTACCTTGTACTTTCTGCTTTTTCCCAAAATGGCTTATTTAATCCTAATATTGTTTTTATTGCCCCAATTAGTTGTGCGAGTATGGTCATACAGTAATATGAACAGAAATTTATGATTTTGTTATTTGTTCTGAGCAATGGTTTGCATATGGCTAGTAGATAGATTACCAATTGTGGAATCAGCAAGCACAAATATAGTGGCTGCATGAATGATAATATAATATTTGTCACGAATGCAATTATATGATTGATCCATAATGAGTATCTTAATGTTCTGTGGCCAATGTAGAAGTATGTGAACCATTTGTATTTAAAGAAATTCAGAATTCGTATGGACGGTAAAATTGCCTGAATTATTGTTCTCGACATACGAATTTTTCTTTTAAATTCATCTTTGTCGTTTTCGCCAGCTTTTTCATATGCTATCGCGTTATGGTTTGCTATCGCTCTTTTCTTTTTAAGGGCATAATATAGTGGCATAGATGAATCATGGCATTTTATCGGTTTAAAATTGTAGTATTCTTTTGTTTTGCAAGCATAAATAGCGCCATTTCCTGCAGTTATTGTCTGTATTCTAGATTCAATATCGCGTATTTTTGTATCTAAATCCCAGTATGTATTTTCTGTCTTGCTGGTTAGACTGTCTTTGTTATTACTATATATTAATCTACCGGTTACATAAGAAACGTTTTTATCGAACGATGATACCAATTCTCTTACTACATTTTTATCGAGCATAGCATTAGCGTCGGTCATGACAAGAATTTCACTCGTAACTGTCTTTGCGGCTTCGTTTTGTGCATTCGTTTTTCCCATTCTCTTTTTTACTTCATAAAGTTTGATGTCAAAATCTGGATTCTTTTTTATGAACTTTCTTACTATCTCATTTGTTTTATCCGTGCTATTATCGGAAGACACAAGAATTCTAAGCTTATCTTTTGGGTATTTTACTTTAATCACGTTTTCGAGCTTATCTTTTATTACTTTTTCTTCGTTGTGAGCGACTATCATTATTGTAACTGTAGGGGTATAGTCGTAGTTCTTTTTATTTGTTCTTTTAATAATCTTTCCTAGCAATAGTATTGATACTGGATATCCAATATTTGCCCAAAAAATCATAAACGCGGCTAACCAAAAAAGTATTATGAAAGCTATTGTCATTATTTCTCCATAATTATTTTAGTTAGTTCTGAAATATTCTGTATTTCTTGATAATCCAGATTCTTTTTTTGAGAATATAGTCCGTTTTTATTATTTAAGTATATAAAATTCATTCCCAATTGTTTCGGTGCTTGTTGATCCTTATTAAGATTATCTCCAATATAAAGAATTTCCTCTGAATTTAGGCGCCATCTGTTTTGCATAATTCTGAATGAAATATCGTTTGGTTTTCTAAATTGTTCTCCGCCTAGTTCGTCCGTTATGATAATATCGTCAACTAATTCTTCTAAACCCAATGCTTCGATTTTTGCGCGTTGACCTTCTGGGCGACCATCAGTAATAATGCCGATCTTGATGCCTTTTTCTCTCAGTCTCGAGAGCGTTTCTTTTGCTGCATCGCTTAGGGTTAATTCTGGCTTATTGTTTCTATATACCTTTACTGCGTCGGCTAGTTTTTCTTCTTGTTTTATATCTTCTAACAACGTGTTGATTGGCTTTTTGCCTTGTTCATAGTAACTCATTAATATATCAAAGTATTTTGCATCGCCGAGATATTCTGCTACGGTCTTAAATCCAGACTTAATGTAGTCAATTTCATCGCATAGCGTGTCGTCTAGATCGAAGATTATACCTTTGATTTTTTTATTAACATTATTAGTAATCTGGACTGATTGATCGAATCTACTATATACTGCACCATCTTGAAGAGCATATTCTTTGCTGTCTACTTTTTCGTCATCAACTAGTTTTAGTACGGCTTCAGCGCTTTTTGCTCCGGCTTTCATTGATAATGGAGCGCCGCCTCCGAATCTTGGATTAATCTCGATGTAATAGTTGATATTTGTTTCATTTTGACGGATGAATTGTACGGTTAATGGTCCACATGGCTTAAATGCAGCGCAAAGCGCTTTAATTTCTTTTTGGACTGTTTCGTCTTGAGCAATTTTAGTCTTAAGGACCTCGCCGGCACGCACTTGTACTCTTTGGCGTGGAGTGATGAAGATTGGATTTCCTTCAAAATCACAAAAGACATCTACGGTGTATTCTTCGCCTTCTATAAACGGTTGTACGATATAGTCTTCGATTTGGGCTGAATATGTTTTTAATTCTTCTTCATTATTTACTTTGAAGGCATTGATTGAACTGCTGCCATCTTTTGGTTTAATGAATGCTGGATAGCCAGAATTATACTTCTTCCAATCGTTGACTGGCATTGGTGCTGCTAGATCACAATCAACGAAGAATTTTGATGTATTGTTCTTGTCTCTACAAATGAGGATTTTATCCGGGGTACTAATTAGTACTTTGATGCCTTCTTTCTCGAATAACTCTTTGTTTTTTGATAAAACCAATAAATCTGTATCAATGGTCGGGATTACAATATCGATTTTTTCTTCCTTACATACTTCTATGAGATTACTGATATAATCTGGATCTTTCATTGGTTTGACGATTTTGATTGCATCGCAATATGCCAAAGCTGGAGCGGTTCTAGTAATATCAGCACCAAGGATGCGGATTTGTTTATTAAGGATTAATGCAGCTTGGCGAAAAGCTTGTATGAGCTCGATTCTCCTGCCTGCGCCCGTGAATAGAATATTAATCATAATAGCTCCTTAGTTTCCCATAAATTCTTCCATAGTAGCGGAAGTGTTAGAGTTAATATCTTTGCGACAGACGACTATGCCGATGGTCTTCAAAATAATTCCAAAATCTTGCTTAAGAGTAAGGTTATCTACGTATTCTACGTCTAGTCTGAATTTTTTATCCCAAGTGAGGGAGTTTCTGCCAGAAGCTTGAGCTAAGCCGGTTAATCCTGGGCGTACTTCGTGGCGACGACGTTGCTGTTTGCTATATCTTTTGAGATATGCAACCAATAGTGGGCGTGGGCCGATAAAGCTCATATCGCCTTTTAAGATATTGAATAATTCTGGAAGTTCGTCTAGTGACGTGGAACGTAGGAATTTACCGAATCTAGTGAGGCGTTTCTCGTCAGGTAATAGTTCGCCCTTCTTATCTTTTGCATTGGTCATTGAGCGGAACTTATAAAGCTTAAAGATTTTTTCGTTTTTGCCTGGACGCTCTTGTTTGAATATGGCTGGAAAACCAAGGAAAACTACGACCAGAATGTATGTGACTAGCAAAACCGGAGAAAGGATAATCAAAGCCAAGAGTGAGAAAATAATATCAAGTGGACGCTTGAAGAATCTTTCGTATGGGCCGTATGGCTTGTGATTATTCTTATATTCTGCCATTTTACTTAAAACACTCGTGAATTAGTTTAATGATTACGTCTTGATCTTCTGGTGTCATTTTATTGTCTGATGGAAGACAGAGACCGCGATTGAAAATATCTACGCCGGCATCTGTAGCTTCGCCAGCGATATAGGCATTAGTATTGGCGCGACCATTGCCGTTTTTAGTGATAAAAGCATGATTGCGGAAAATTGGTTGCATATGCATTGGCTTCCAAATTGGGCGACCTTCGGCATTGTATTTGGCAAGGGTCTCGAGAATTTCAGTTGGGCAAGATTTGCCTGGCTCGCTAATATATAGTGCGTCTTGTTCGCCACGGACTTGCTTGCACATGGCTTCTGGATCAATAATCATGCAGGAAAGCCAGAAGTTTGGTTCGGAATTTTCTGCGTCATACGGGTTCATTTGTACTGGAAGGTCCTTAAGGCCCTCTTTGTAGCGTTCATAGATGGCTTTCTTTTGTGCGACATGCTTTTCTAGGTATGGGATTTGGCCGCGAACGACACCAGCGATTACGTTACTCATGCGGTAGTTATAGCCGACTTCTTCATGTTGATACCAGGCGGCGTTTTCGCGCGATTGAGTGGACCATTTGCGGACCTTATTAGCGTCATGCTCGCTATTAGTTAGGAACATTCCGCCACTAGAGCCAGTAATGATTTTGTTACCATTAAAGCTAATACAGCCGAAGTTGCCAAAAGTGCCAGTTTGCTGGCCTTTATAGGTGGCGCCGAGCGATTCAGCAGCATCTTCGACGATTAAGGCATTGTGTCTCTCTGCGATGGCTTTAATTTCATCAATTTTGCCTGGTGTGCCATAGAGATGTGCTACTACTATCAGGCGAACGTCTGGATAGATTCCAAAGGCCTTTTCAAGGGCTTTTGGATCCATGTTCCAGGTTTCGTATTCGGTATCGATAAAGACTGGTTCGCCGCCTTCATAAGTAACAGGATTGAGCGTGGCACTAAAAGTAACGTCGCTACAGAAGACTTTGTGGCCTTTGAGTGTACCTTCGCTGACCGGTGCTTTGCCATATAATTCTTCGCCGGCTAGGCGAATAGCAAGGTGCAAGGATGCGGTGCCGGCGGATAGTGCAACGGCATATTTACAACCGACTTTCTCGGCAATTTGTTTTTCGACTTCGTTAATATTTTCGCCCACGGTAGACATCCAGTTAGTTTCATAGGCTTCTTGGATGTACTTAATTTCGTCGCCATGCATGGTTGGCGTAGCGAGCCATACTTTGTTCTTGAATGGTTTGATGTCTGACATTATTTTGCCTCCTTTTGTGGCTTATATGTATTCACGAGCTTTGCAGTGAGGGTTTTGATTTCGTCCGTATTCTTCCCTGCAGCCTTAATTAGTTCGTCGAGATCTTGCAAGAATGTTTCCTTAATTCGAATCGGCCGACCAATATGGATGAGTTTGTTTGGTGTCTCCTTTAGGCCTTCTTCTTCCATGAGCATTTCTTCATAGAGCTTTTCGCCGGGGCGGAGGCCGGTAATCTTGATTTGAATATCTTTGCCTGGTTCTAAGCCTTTGTAGTGAATGATCTTCTTGGCGAGGTCGTAAATCTTCACTGGTTCACCCATGTCTAATACGAAGATTTCGCCACCTTCGGCGTAGACGCCGGCTTGCAGAATCAGGCTGACGGCTTCTGGGATGGTCATGAAGTAGCGCGTAATGTCTTTGTGTGTGACGGTGACTGGCCCACCGGATTCGATTTGCTTGAGGAAGAGTGGAATCACAGAGCCGTTGCTGCCCAGGACGTTGCCAAAGCGGACGGCTACATAGTGAGTCTTAGAGATTTTGTCGTAGGACTGAATGATCATTTCGCAGATACGCTTGCTGGCGCCCATGATATTAGTTGGACGGACGGCTTTGTCGGTACTGACTAGCACGAACTTATCTACGCCATATTTGTCGGCGAGTTTTACGGTATTAAGTGTGCCGAGACAGTTATTCTTGATAGCTTCGTTTGGTGAGACCTCCATCAGTGGCACATGCTTATGTGCGGCGGCATGATAAACCTGCTCTGGGCGGAACTCTTGGAAGACTTTCTCAAGTCTGGCGTAATCGCGGACGGAGCCAATGATAGTCTGCAGGTTGAGGTCTGGGTAGTTGCGTAATAATTCTTGTTGGATGTCGTAGGCGTTGTTTTCGTAGATGTCGAAAATAATGAGGAGCCTTGGCTGTGCGGCGGCAATTTGGCGGCAAAGCTCAGAGCCAATTGAGCCACCACCACCGGTGACTAAAATTGTCTTGCCAGTGAGGTTGCGAGTGATTTCGTCGTTATTGACGACGATCTCGTCGCGACCAAGGAAGTCTTCGTATTTGATGGGGCGGATTTGGGCGACGATGTTTTCCTTGCTGGGGTCCATGTCGAGGTAGATGGATGGCAGAATCTTGACTTCGCAGCCGGTTTTTTGACATTCCTCAAAGATCTTATTGATCGTCTCTTTGCTGGCGGATGGTATAGCGATAATGATTTCGTTTACGAGATATTTGTCTGCCATGGCTTTAATATCTCTGCGGGTGCCAACGACCGGAATATTGCGAATGCGAGTGCCGACTTTGTTGGAATTATCGTCAATAATGCAGGCGATGCGACTGTCGACATATCTTTCGTTGCGTGCCATTTCGTCAAGGAGCATTTTGGCGGCATTGCCGGCGCCAATTAGCATCACGACATTTTGGCGCTTATTGTAGCCGAAGTTGTAGAGAATTTCGCGAATAATGCGGTAAGAAAAACGAACTCCACAGGTAAAAATTAGCAGAATGACTGGAAAGATGAGCCAAAAGCTGCGTGGACTTGGTAGTAACAAAATGTGCTTGTAGGCAAAGATAAGTATATCTGCCGTGGCGACCGCGAGCGCGTTGGAGATGAGTTCTGGGATGGAGGCGTATTTCCAGACGGAAGTATACAAGCCAAAAGCCATGAATATTATCACCACGATGATTGCGTCGAGCAGGAAGAATTCACTAAAGGTCGAAAAAAAGTCCACCTGGATATGTTTCATATCAAAGCGAAACCACAAAGTCAGCAATTCGGACAAAAAAACCGATATAATATCTAGTACGATTAGTAGGCCGATGCGTACAGCTTTCTTATCCCAGACTGATTGTATGCTTTTTCTCATTTCGGTTTTTAGTAAGTTTGTCTTACGCTTGTAAAAAAAGCCCATCTTCTGTAGCTTCCTCGCGTAATTAATATCTATTTTAGCACATTTTATGCGATTTTAACAGAAGTACTTTGCTTCTTAGGTAGCTGTTGTTTCGGTTTGCTTATAACTTGCTAAAAATTCGCCAAGAGCAGTTCGCATTTTGTTATACCCTTCTTTGCTCATATTTCTAGCTACGAAATTATCATTAAGTCCATTTACGTGGTTTTCGCCAAAATCGATAAGTGAGTAGTTCATTTTGAATTGCTCGAAATTTTCGCCGCACTCGTTTGCGACCTTCATGAAGCTTTCGGCTGCCGCTACGAAGGAACCCCCGTTTTGGAGAACCCAGTTCTCTATACCTACTCCACCTAGCCCACCTTGTGGGACGTCTCCGCGGTCTGGCTTATATGCTTTGGCATGCTTAAGGAGGCGTTTGGCAAATATGACATTTGCCGTTGCGATACGTCTTTGTTCTTCCGTCATTGATTCGTAAAACTGCCCTAACGCTACGTCTGTCGAGTATTTAACTTTATTTGTTTTCGTAGAGAATGTAACGTCGATATCTACGGTTTCTTCGAGCCCTGATAATTTTACGTTCTTAGCCCTAATATTCCCGCTTTTTACTATATCTTCGTAGCTTAAGCCGAGCTTGTCGCAAAAAGCATTGCGAATTGACTCTAATGCGTTTTTGTCTTTGGTTATTTTTCTATCAAGTTTCATCATGAAGTCGAAATCGCCATCGCCTGGTGCGTTAGAATATCGTCCGGTAGAGCCGGTATCTATTACTTCAGCGACACCTTCGGTTAAATCGCCACTTAGTTCTTCTCTCATGCTAAGGTTGAATTGTTGAAGAATTGGCAATAAAACCTCGTTCTTTATTGCGTCCCGCTTCTTGTCGACTTCCTCTTTGTTGTTTTGTAATTTGACTATAGTGTCCTCTGTTCCTTCTATTTTTACGCCGTCGGGTAAGACATATTCGGGTATTGATAAATCTTTCACCAATGCGCGTTCGGGTGCATCTGCTGTTATAAATTTACTCTTACCGTCTTTGGTGAATTCCCGAAGCCCTAGTACTATTAGCTTCATTTTATCGTATTCGTCTGGCGAGAATACTAGTTTACGTCCGGCCTTGTCTACAATAGGAGTATAGAAGTCGTCATTTTTAACGATTTCGTATTTCATGCGATCAAGATCATTATCTTCACCAGTTCTTCTTATAGAGTCATGGATCATATAATCTATTCCAGTAGATGCGAAGCCTACGAGTATTCCATAATTACTCTCGTCGTTTTGCCATATTTCATATTTTTGAGGGTCATATGTTCCGTTTTCGCTTTCTGTTACGAAACGATTTCGTCCTGAATTTGCGTCGCCTTTCATTACGACCATGCAGCTCTTTGGTTCAAACGCGGCTATCTCATTCTTCTTATTTACGCCCTCGGAAATATCGCCACTTAGGCCGTCCGGTAATACGTTTACATCTGAGTCTAGCGGGGTGGTATCGCTTTTGACTTGGCCATTTAGAAATTCCTTACAAAGGAAGCCATTTCGTAGTGATGGTCCTAAATACTCTACGTCAAGTGATTTAATGATATCTCCTGATTCTAGTTTAAAATTGCCTTCAGCTGCAGCTTTTCTATTTCTAGCGTCGGCTTCTGCTACTGCTCTGTCTATTCTTTCGATTGCTTCGCTACAGGTTTTGATACCTAGCATATAGCCGAAGCTTTGAACTATTCTGTCGGGGACGCTAAATCTTTCGTTTGGGGTGAATTCTTTCGATATGTTTCTAACATCTTCAATAGTGTTGCCGGTTCTTTGGAATGGGGCTATTTTTCCTTTCTGGGTATTACGATATATAGTATCTAGATGTTCCAGATATACTTCTAGTATCCTCTCGTCTTCTTCTGAGACTTTGCTCGTTCCGTCGATTACTTGCTCTGCGAGTGAGGCTCCTTTTTGGAGGTTAATTAAATATTTTCTTAAGTCTCTATTGTTTGATTCGAGGGATGCTCTAAGTAAGTTTGCGAATAGGACTGAATCTTTACTCTCAATCAGCTGTCTGTATTCTGCAATATTGCTTGGTAACGTGTCGGGATTGGCTGGCGCTTCGATGCGTCCCTTGAGTGCCCCTCTTTCCATTTGATAAGGAAAGCTGCCGGTCGGATATAGGATGCGGAAAGTCCTATATACTTTACCTACATATGGAATGTTGTTTTTTACAAAAACAGATTCGATTTCTTGCATTTTTTCTTTCACCAGTTCGCTAGACGTATTTTCGAGAATCGCTTTGGCGAAGTCAATTGGGTGGCTAGATATTTCTTCAGCATTTGAATACGTGAGATTGTTTAATGTGTCTGCAATTTCTGGTATTGTTTCTACATTGGTTCTTTCGAGGTTCTTTATGATATAGTTCTTATAAAGGTCTTTTATCGCGTCGTCATCTATTCTTCCATAACCGTCGATAGCCTCATTGTGTTTTTCGTCAAACGGCATATTATTGCGTGTGTCCATGTCTTGCTTATAAATAAAGTCAAAGTCTTTGTTGGCAAAACTATCCAACCAAAGGGCTGCTTTCGGTCCGGTTCCGTCGAAGTATTTTGAAATCTCGTCTGGAGATAGTTTTTGGATAACTGTTGATGTTAGCATTCTTTTATATGAGTTCAAGAACGCCACTTCGGCTTCGCTGAACCCCATCTTAGCCTTAGCCTCGTCGCTTTGATCCGAGAGAAACAGATAGTCTTTACTCTGGAGGCAATGCTGCCACAGTTCCTGCTTTGGCCCAGTTTCGTCGAAGTATTTTGGAATCTCGCGCGAGCGCATATTGCCAATAACTCGCGACGACATGAAGTTTTGATATGTGTCTAAAAACGCCACTTCGGCTTCACTGAACCCCATTTTGGCCTTAGTTTCGTCGCTTTGCTCCGAGAGAAATTGATAGTCTCTACTCTGGAGACATTGCTGCCACAGTTCCTGCTTTGGTCCAGTTTCGTCGAAGTATTTTGGAATCTCATCTGGAGACATGTTTTGGATAACTGTTGATGTTAGCATTCTTTTATATGAGTTCAAAAACGCCACTTCGGCTTCACTGAACCCCATTTTGGCCTTAGTTTCGTCGCTTTGCTCCGAGAGGAATTGATAGTCTTTATTCTGGAGACAATGTTGCCACAGTTCCTGCTTTGGCCCAGTTTCGTCGAAGTATTTTGGAATCTCGCGTGGGTGTATATTGCCGATAACTTGTGACGATATTGAGCTTTGATATGTGTCTAGGAATGCCATCTCGGCTCCGTTAAGCCCCATGGTAATTCTAGTCTCTTCGTTTTGTTTTAAGAGAAACTGGTATTCTTCTTTTTGTAGGAAGAATCTCCATAATTCTGGTCTGGGCCCGGTTTCGTTAAAATATTTTAAGGCAGTTTCTAATTCTATACTAAAAGGGTTATTGTCGCCATTTAACATTGATACT
The DNA here is from genome assembly GCA_947303945.1 of uncultured Candidatus Saccharibacteria bacterium. Taxonomy (GTDB): domain Bacteria; phylum Patescibacteriota; class Saccharimonadia; order Saccharimonadales; family Saccharimonadaceae; genus UBA2834. The sequence continues at coordinate 75,245 of CAMYZS010000002.1, forward strand.
ATTTTTTGACCTCTATTTCCTTGCATGAATGTCTGTACGTGCTCGGATAGCTGTTGCGCTTTTGATAGATTCGTTTTTTCTGTCGGGTCTAGCACGATGCTGTAGTGTTGCCGTTCGGATTTGTCGTGAATAAAACCCCAATAGCCCGTCATTCTGGCATAAAAATTAGCATTTGGCTCGCCATTATCGTCGAAGTTTGAGCTAGGGAAATATTCTGATGGGATATAGAATTTCAATCGTTCTTTTTCGGTAAAGTTGCCGTTAGCAATAGCATCAATAGTACTAATCTGCCTGCATGACGGATAATTATCGAAGGCTTTTCTTCTTTGCATATCCTTAATTATCTGTCGATCTTGCATGAGCATTAATAATATTTTTGGTACTTTGTTCGGACTATTCGAATGAGCCTCGGCTGCTCTTTTTTCTACCTGTTCTTCAATTGTCTCTAGGATTATGTCCTGAAATTTCGGTTGGTTTATGGCATCTAGCAATTTTGGGTTCTGATATTTTTCTATACTTATACTATCTGCGTCATCAGTATACCGGTCAGCAAATAATCTCATTACAGTTTCTTGCGAAAAGTCTAGCAGGTCTAAATTATTTAAAATTTCTTTGTCGTATTGGCTGTGTCTATTCGTGAATAGTTCGAGCATATTCCTGCCCGCTTTTTTCGAGATTTCATCCCAGTATTTTACGGCTTCGCTGCTGTCTGGTCTTGGATTTAGTCCATATTCTTGTGCGGTAGTTACTATACTAAGTGCATCTTTGCTAACGAATTCGTGGTTTAATGCCGAGTCGATAACTTTTTGCGTAATTCTTGAGTATTCCGCATCATCGAACACTTTGTTCTCTATCAGTTCTCTTGTGACTTCTTTAAGTTTGTTTTTATATTCGTCCTCTTCTTGCCCTATTAGTAGCCCCATCGGGCGTATGCCGTCGATCGCGATATCGTCGAAAACGCATACTCCATATTCCTTCAGTAGCTTTAGGTCATCAAGCTCTTTATTGTCGATTTTAAGTTCATAAAGTATATTTAATACCCTTGTCCTTGCTAACTCTGCATAGTTGCCATTATCGATAAAATCTTCCTTAAATTTTCTTTGCCCATCATCCGTCTTGGCCATTTCTTTGTAGATTTTAGCAAGATAACCATTGCCGATTCGATTGTGTTGCTCTAGCATCTTGTCGTAAAAATCTGGATTTTCGACGATAACTCGTATAGGCATATCGAATGCGTTTATTAGCTGCCATGCGTCAGCATCGTCGTAACCTTCTGCGTCTGTTGGGTCTTGGATTGCATGGATTTGTCTACCGGTTTCTATAGCGTAATCCCTTGACCATAACCCTTTGCTATTTTCGTTAAAGGTTTTAACGGCTTCGTTTATTATCGTATCAGCTTTGTCATATTCTGTCGCATATAATCGTTCATACTCCTTTAGCCCTTCGGTGAAATTATTGATTGCCTGTTTTTGCTGTTCGCTAAGTGTGCTGTTTATATCTTCTTCTTTAATATGTAGCTTGAGTGGTTCTTCTGTTTGTTGGTGTGCACCTTCGAGCTTTTGTGAAATATCAATTAATGTCTCCCCATAATGCTCCAGCTCATCTATAGTATCGCGTTCGGCAAATTCATGATTATTTTGTCCATTTTGAAATTCTGCGTTGCTGGTAAGGGTGTCATAGTCTGCGGTTTGCTTTTCTTGGCTATTGCTCTGACTTATTGTTGTTTCGTTAAGCATTGTTGACTTTACCTCTGGATTGACTATAATAATAAACTCTTTTCTTATTATAAAACATTGCACTGATGAATGCCATTTATTCTTTATGCTTAAATCCTGTATGCGCAATTGATGCATATTGTAGCTGAGGGCTGTATGGTAATATTGCGTGATTTAGTCCTCATGTGCGTACGGTCGGAGAAGTTTACGGGAGTCAATCTTGCCATCTCTGTTTCTCTACTTAGCACAAAAAAACTTCAAGTAAATACTTGAAGTTTTTTCATGGTGCTGGGAGTAGGAGTCGAACCTACGAAGGCCGAAGCCGGCAGATTTACAGTCTGATGCGTTTGACCACTTCGCTATCCCAGCGAATGTCTATATGTTATCATTTTTATGTTCTTTAGGCAAGAAAAAGCCCGTCACACCTTTTAGGTGTGGCGGGTAGGCTTGAGACGCTTATTTGCCGAGATCCTCTGCAAGACGCTCGATGTATTCGTCGCGATGATCTCCGGCGAAACAATGCACGAGATGCTCCACTTCCTCATCGCGATCCTGACAGTTGCGGAGTTCATGGATTTTGTCGTCGTGACACTTGTTCCGCAGCAAGAATCCGTGTATATATCTCAGATTAATATACCAAGGTGGAGTTGATGTGTAATCTGAATAATACACGCAGTCATTTTCTTTGTCGTAGACTGTCGTTGGTTGCTGTTGCTCGGGCCTATATTCGTAGCGGACCGAAAACTTAATTATTGCGTCTCTAAATGGCATGCATATATCTCTTGTAAACAAATCGGTTTTCCTCCTTTTTGCTAGTATCGGTTATGCACTATGTATAGTTTTACATTATTTTGTTTGATCTGTCAAATAGTGCTTTAATAATGTTGGAGGTATAGGTGCAAAATGAAATTGAATCATGAATTGCAACAATATATTGAGGAGAACATTCTTCCTAGTTATAAGAAGAATGACTTGGGGCATAATTTGAAACATGTTAAATATGTAATAAATAGGAGTTTAAAGTTTGCAGATAAGGTTGATGGTGTTAATTATGACATGGTCTATACGATTGCGGCCTATCATGACATTGGTCATTACATCGACGCCAAAAATCACGAGAAGGTGTCTGCCAAGATGTTGCTTGCCGATAAGACTTTGAGGAAATTCTTTACTAAAGAACAAATGAAGATTATGTCTGAGGCGGTATATGATCATCGCGCAAGTATGGAAGGCGAGCCAAGAAGCATTTATGGAAAGATTGTCTCGTCGGCAGATAGAAATACCCTAGTTGAGGTTCCATTTGAGCGAACATATGCGTATCGGGTTGAGCATAGTCCTAATAGTACGCTAGATGAAATAATTGAGGAATCGAGACAGCATATCTTGAACAAATTTGGCAGAATGGGGTACGCGAATGAGAAGATGTATTTTGAGGATATAGATTATAAGAACTTTTTAGATAATATTGCAGCATTAGCGGAAGACAAAGATGAATTTAGGCGTAAGTTTATCGAGGTTAACGGATTAAGCGCTGAGGCGTCAATAAACGCTATTTAAGGTAGAAAGAGTCGCGATATGGCAATCGCCACGATGTAATTGACGCACTGGCTGCTATATGTTATAATTAGATTTGGCATAGACCATTAATGTACCTTTAAAAAAGCACAGAGGAGGGGGGAATCATGGCTAAAAAGAAGATTAGAAGAACTGCATCTAAGGCCAAGAGAGCATTAAATGATCCTAGCAGCAAGTTAATATACGTTCCTGGTTATGGGAAGTGTGTTGCTGCCGATGAACTAGTTTCGGCGATGCTCTTAAGTCTACCATTAGTCTTCGAGAAAGTGGCAAGAAGGATAGTAAATGAGTTTTATTTTACGCAAACGATCAACGATTTGATCGCGAATGTAATTTTTATCCTGTTGTTCCCTGGCTATAATAGTGCCAGCAAGGAGGAGTGGGACAGATTTTACAATGAGATAAAAGAGCCAGTAATCTTGCCGACGATCTGGTGCTTAGCAAACACCTTCGATGGTATACAGGTGTACGGCCGGCTAATAAGATCTTACCGAGCCATCGTGTTGTCATATCTTGAAAGGCCCAGTATGTTTGGATGTGTCGGTGTTGCTGCCTTTCATTACCTCGACGTGGCGTCAATCAAGGGGTTAGATGAAGATTATAAGCAAAAGATAATCTCCGAGCTCGAACTTGATTTGACCGATAAAGAGGTTAGAATGGCGGCCCTGAAAGGACTGGAAGCTGTCTGCCAATGGCCAATCGATCAGTTGGGGGTTGAATGTGAGTATCAAATACTCGACTGGTATTTAAAGACCCTTGGACTGATTAGCTGCGAGAAGACTGAAAAAGCCGCTCTGCGAAAACTGTATCAGGCGTTTCAGAGTGGGCGCAAAGAGCTGATGGTCTACTTTGAACGGAACGAAGAGATATTTAGCGATCTCTTCCGAAGATATCCTGAATATAATTGTATTCAGTGTGGCTTCTTTGAAAGAAGCAAGCTGGAGGACATCTTCAAGGAATATGGAGTACCACTGACATATCAGGCATATGACATATTCTCACTTCCGTCGCCCATGATGAAAGTTTACAATCCGAAAAATAGCCGTAGGGGTGAAACGAGAATCGTCAATAGGATTCCCGACGAGAGTTATAAGGTGCTCATTTTGAGCGCTCTTGCGAGATTATCTATTGACCTTGCTCGAAATTGTTCTGAATGCAGTTTCGTCAATATTCAGCCGAACAGCTTCAGCAATGGAGATTTCGCCGCAGCTAGAACGACTCGAAAACGGAAATACGTCGCTATTCAGTGGCGGTTCCGGGATGAATATTGGATTCTAGTTGATTCCGTAAAGCCGGAAAATGCTATATATTTATGGCATGGAAAAGACTTGGAAAAAGGGATCAGTATCATCTTGCAAAATAAAACATATACTCTCTCAAGAGAGGATGTTCGGCGCCGATACCATCGGGTAAATACGAAAGACACCTACTTAATATATCGGCAGCTTATACTTGATGCTGGAGGGGGTGATGTGCTTTAAACATTATGCCATCGGTTGAAAAACCGGTGGCTTTTTGTTGTTTATAGCAGCTGTGGGTTTTAAAAAAGCACAAACTTCGTTTGTGTTTTCCGTTCTTTTTTATGGAGCCGCAAATCAGACTTGAACTGATGACCTGCCGCTTACAAGGCGGCTGCTCTACCAACTGAGCTATTGCGGCACAGATGTGCTTATTTTAGATGATTTTACGTTTTTTGGCAACTTTTTTATTGTCCTTCGTATGTACACGAATGGTCTTCGCGGTAGTTTTGGAAGATTTGCGTTCGGGTTTGGCTGGTTTGATGGCCTTTGGCTTTGGCGCCTTCTTGGTGCGGCGGATGAGATGGTGTTTTTGTTTCGCGGATTCGGCGACGACTCTTTCGCGCTCGGCTTGCAAATCGTCGATGCGTTTGCGAGTTAGTTCGATATTCTCGAGATCGCCGAAGTTCTCGTAGAGCTCTAAGAGATGGCGCAGGACTACGGTTGTTGGATTAAGGCTATAGGCGGTTTCGAGTGCTTCTGCAGCCTTGTGGCGTTCGCCGATTTTTTCGAGTGCTTTTGCGTAGGCAATATAACGGCCTGGCTGGTCGCCCTCGAGCTCGATTGCTTGCGAGAATGCCATGGCGGCTTTTTCGTATTTACCGGTTTCAAGATAAATTAAACCAACATTATGGAGGCTAGATGCATTATTATCTAACGATTGGGCAATTTCGAAGCATTCAATTGCTTCTTTATAATGCTGCTCTTTTGCGTAAAGAATACCGAGGCGATTGTAGGCGGCGGCATTCTTCTCGTCGAATTTGAGGATCGTAAGGAGGGCTTTTTCGGCTTTAAGTGGTTTGCGCTCGCGCATTGCAGTTTGTGCTATGCTCCAGAGTTTTTTCATTTGTGGTGTCTTGTTTGTGTTATCTATGTCTTGAGTCTCGAGATGGTAGTTTGGGATGAAAAAAGCCGTAAAGAAAACTAGCACTAAAATCAGAATTGCTGCAAGCATATACGTATTATACCATACCGGCTATTAGTTGTAGCTTAATGTGCCCATTGGCTCTGAGGGCATCAGAGGTGTTAAGCAGACTCTCGAGTCGATCTAGATATTTAGCTTGTCCAGTAACAAAATACGTTTTATAGATTAGTTGAATTGCGGTATCGACAATGGCAATAGCTTTGCTGCGTGCATCTTTCTTTTCTTTGGCGATTTTGTCGCAAAAACTTGGTAAATCTTGTTGGGTGCAAGTGATGTATTTTTTGGCGGTAGCGAGCAGTTCGGGGTCTATATTGGGCGCATCACTTATTTTTGTCGTTGGTATAAAGTAGTAGTTTTGCGCGCGCGATTTGATGGTGGGTAAGATTTTTGCAGAGTTTTGGACGAGAAACACAAAATGAACATTCTCGCCTGGCTCTTCGAGGGTTTTAAGGAAAGTGTTTGCGGCTGAGTCGTTCATGTTTTCGCCATTTTCTAACACAATAATTAATGATTTGCTTTGTTTGGTATGAACTAGGGCTGAAATCTCATCGATAACTTCCTTGGTATAGAAATCTTTATCGACTGGCTTAAAATGATGGGCTTTGGGCAGAATTGCACCGAAGTTCTCGGTTGGTAATTCGAAAATTGAAAAGCCGGTTTTTTGGCTGATTCGACTAATATCGTCAATGCTATTTAAGTGCATCGCTGAAATCTTTCGGCAATTCTGCGGTGAAAGTTTTGCGCTCGCCGTGTTCGGTACCGGGGATGGTGATTTCGAGCGCTTGCGCATGGAGATACATGCGGTTAGCCTTGCTGCCTTTTGGGTTATAGACCTTGTCGCCCAGAATTGGCGTGCCGATATAGGCGAGATGAATGCGGAGTTGGTGAGTGCGACCGGTTTGCGGTTTGAGTTCTAATAATGCGCGTTTTTCTCCTTGTGCGATTATTTTATACTCCGTAATTGCTTCCCTACCGTTTTCGTCCGGCGTAAAAGTGGTTGGCTTTTTGAGGTTGCGTGCGAGTGGAATATTGATGATTGCGTGCGCTTGTTTTGGGATGCCTTCTACGACTGCGTAGTAAGTTTTATGGGTTTTGCGTTGCTGAAATTGCTTCTGTAACATACCTTTAGTGGTGAAGTTTTTGGCGACAATAATTACGCCAGAAGTGTCCCGATCGAGTCGATGCACGATTTCGCCCCAGTCTTCGATGGCTGGCTCCGGTGAATAGTCGCCTTTTTTGATGCTGAGTAGCCCTGCTGGTTTATTGAATACAATAACATTATCGTCTTCATAGATAATCGGTGGTTTTTGGGATTTGGCTTCTGCTGGAAGCTCTAGCTCTATTTTCGCGTCGTCTTCGATGAGTGTGTTTGGTTTCGTGACAACTCGATTATTCACCGTTACGCGGCCATCTTTAATGAATTTCTGGATTGTGGCGCGACTATAGCGTGGGTATTGTTCAAGGGTTTTAATATCTAGTCGGTAAAGTTCAGCTTCTGGTTCCGTTTTGGTGTTATCAAAAGGAATATCGCCATTGATTTTGCGGGATAATTCTGGTTTACTGAACTTCTTTGCCATATCTGTTATTTTAGCATATTTAACGGCGGGTTAGTACCACGTCGGAAGTGGAGCAGTCTCCGAAACCCCATCAAACGCACCCGTCTTAGAAGTTACGCTTGCAGTATCCCAACCATCAAGCGGACTAAATGTAGTAACGCTAGATGCGTCTTTAAATAGATTATTCATATTCGTCACACTGCCAGTATTCCAACTAGCAATAGCTTCTACGGAAGCGAGCCTAGATACACCTCGGAATATTCCTGACATATCCGTCACATTGGAAACATTCCAATTCGTCGCGCCACTGATGTCGGTTAGCTTATTAGCATTATAAAACATCGAGGCCATATTCGTCACATTGCCAGTATTCCAATATAAAGCGCCGTTTATATTCGTAAGTGCATAATCCGTATAAAACATTTCTGACATATCCGTCACATTGGAAACATCCCATCTTGCCGCCCCGTCAATATTTGCGAGCTTCTGAGCATCACGGAACATACCGCTCATAGTTGTTACATTAGCCGTATTCCAATTAATCGCCCCATCAATATTCCTTAAACTAGTAGCGATAAAGAATACTCGGTTCATATTCTCCACACTCGAAGTATCCCAGTTTAATGCACCGTCTATATTAGTAATCTTAGTGCCACGAAACATCATGTTCATATTTATCACTTTCGACATATCCCAATCTATTAGCGCATCTATATCCGTAAAGCCCTTAGCGTCATCAAACATACTGGACATATTCGTCACATTTCTAGTTCTCCAATTCGTAAGTGCATCCAGACTTGTAATTGCAACGCCACTAAAGGTATAGCCCATATTCTTAACATTCGACACATCCCAATCAGCAACGCCATCAATATTAATTAAAGCCTTAGCGCCATCAAACATGCTTGCCATATTCGTCACATTTGACGTATCCCAATCAACAGCGCCATTTACATCAGCTAAGCTTGAAGCACTGAAGAACATTCGATACATAGTCGTTACACTAGAGGTATCCCAACCCAATGCCCCGTCAATATTGACCAGATTAATCGCACTTCTAAACATCGCTGACATATCCGTAACACTTCCCGTATCCCAATCAGCTAATGCATCTATGCTAGCTATTCTAGTGTTAAAGAACATACTAGACATATCGGTAACATTCCCCGTATCCCAATCCGCAAGAGCATTCACGTCGGTTATTTTTGTATTATAAAACGTAGACGCCATCGTAGTTACATTAGACGTATTCCAATTAGCCAACCCATCGATATCTACTAGGCTAAACGTACCAGAAAACATTTGAGCCATGTCGGTAACGCTAGAGGTAATCCACCCAGCCAAAGCATCTGTATTGGTGATTTTAGTACCAGAAAACATATAATACATCGTAGTCACATTAGACGTATTCCAATTAGTTGCGCCATCAATATTGGCTAAGCTAGAGGCATTTTGAAACATTTGAGACATAGTTGTCACACTGGAAGTATTCCAGTTACTAGCACCGTCAATGTTCATGAGATTAGTACTACCATTGAACATGGAACTCATTTTTTTCACATTAGAAGTATTCCAACTAGAAAGTGCAGATATATCCGTAAGACTAGAGGTGCCACGGAACATGGAGTCCATATTAGCCACATTAGAAACATTCCAATTAGCTGCACCATCTATATTAGCTAAACTAGAAGCGCCATAAAACATGGAGTCCATACTGGTTACACTAGAGGTATCCCAGTTACTAGCGCCGTCTATATTGGTTAAACTAGAAACATTTAGAAACATAAAATACATAGTTGTTACTTTAGAAGTATTCCAATTTGCTGCTCCATCAATATTAACCAAGCTAGACGCATCCTGAAACATCGTCGACATATTTGTTAAACTAGACAAATCCCAGTTACTTGCCCCATCTATATTAGTTAAGCTAGAAGCACCAAAGAACATCCGATACATTGTAGTTACCTTAGAAGTGTCCCAGTTTGCTGCTCCATCGATATTAGTAAGCTTCGATGCGCTTCGGAACATGTATGACATAGTCGTAACCTTAGATGTATCCCAATTTACCGCCCCATCAATATTAGTCATTGCAGAACAGTTATAAAACATCTGGGACATATTCGTCACCTTCGACGTATTCCAATTTGCCAAATCGTCAATATTAGTAAACTTATTACCATAAAATGCATAACTCATATTTGTCGTATTCGACGTGTCCCAACCAGCAAGCCCAGAAATATCCGTCAATCGCGTAAAACGATCGAATAAATTAGCCAAACTACCCGTCTTAATCTTATCCGCCTCTGTATATATATAAATAACGCCATCAGTATCATCAAACCAAGCGTAGATTGGTATCGGTGAATTTGCAGCTGAGATAGTAATTGCACTAGCTTCTTGAACTGGATTCATACTAGTAGCAGCCTTCACTGCGCTAACGGCCGTATTTGCCGTAGAAGTAATCACATCAGTCTGCCCCGTCAACCTCTTTAGTGCTACATTGACATTCTGTCCCGTGTCTAGCGTCGCTACTGCCTCCTCATCCACTTCCCCATCCATACTCTTGGCAATGGAAACTTTCGACCAAACAGCACGTAATACTACATCGTCATTCGCAACTTTAAAATAATCATCATTAATTATCTTTGGATCGCCTTTAGCAATTACCCAGCCATTAAAGTTATAGCCACTACAAGATAATGTATTGCTAGACTTTTGGACTACTGCTAATGGTTGGTAGTCTTGTTCAGTGGGAATCGTGCCTTCATAGCTACTACAGTCACTAGGTAAGTTAGCTTCATAGCTTACCCTGAAACTAGTTTTCAGCACCGGCGTAAGCTCGCTGAAAATGTTCTCATTTGGCACTTCTAAAACACTAGTCTGCACCGTTTCGTGACTATTAGTTGGCAAGAAACCCTCATCATTTAGTAAATTAGCATTTTTTAATGTAACATCTATGGTTAATTGAGCCGCGTGGCCAGATATTAGCACCCCACCCATCGCCCAAGTTACAACTGGTGTATCGCCATCATAAGCAAGGCTAGCCTCGCCTAAAGAGGTTGTAATATTATCTACACTATCCACATCCCAGTATTCATCATTGATGTAGTCAGTTATCGTAAAATCATCGTAAGTATATGGCATAGTCGCCGCCTCAAAAAGCACACTTCTCAACGAATCCATACTGGCAATGAATTGATTATCCGATACCCTCTTTATCGGCATTAGAACTCGATCTCCCATTTCGTATTGAATCCCATTAACGACTATGTATGGATACTCAGCCTTTAATGCTTGGTATTCAGCTATTTCATTTGGAGTCTGCTCGTTTGGAAAACCATCCGTGAGGAACAATAGAATAAGTTCACGGTTCTCTTGCTTTTGGTAGCCTTCAAGGACTTCTTCGGCCTTAAGGAAGCCGTCGTAATAATTAGTGTAATCATGCGGCGAGATATTATTTATTAAAGACAGTAAGGATGTTTTGTTATTACTCAAACCACTCATAATATTTGCGCTACTATTGAAGTTTATGAGCGCAATACGATTCCCCGTATTAGCCAAAATTTCTTCAACTAGCTCCGTCGCATCGTGTTTTACTCGCGCAATCTTCTCGCCATTCATGGAGCCAGAACTATCTATGACCATCACAATATCTCTGTATATATTTTCATTCGCCTTTATAACTGTATTAACGTCAAAGGTTATTCTTGCTTTGTCCTGCTCTATCCACTTGGCGCTCTTTGTCACATGCCAGGAACCTGGGTCGTTGTTAGCATAACTGACATGTTGGGAGGTGAGTTCGATGGATTTAATGACTTCGGTATAGTTTGTGGCAGATGTAAGTCCAACGATTAAACCACCCGCAACAATACTCGCTATGGCAAGAATCGGAAGCATATAATTTAAATTTAATTTGCCCTGACGAATCTTTGCTTGATGTGTATATATTGAATCTTTTAGGTATGACAACTTTTCTTTTAAAACCAGTTTTCTGGAAGTCGTGAAGAAGATTATTAAGATTCCAGCCCCCAAGCCCACTAGTCCTACATATGGTAAGGCATTGAAGATGATGCCAGTAAAGGGTACGGGTTCGGGGATAGTATTAAAGTCTATGGTAGCCTGGTAGGTTTGGTCGGTATCTAGGACATGGTCATTAGCTAAAGCACCAGTTAGCTCTACTGTATTAGTGAGAGTTTGAGCTTTGTTCTCGGTTACTTTGTACTCGGCATAGACGTCGATGTTTGAGTTAGCAGGGATAGTTGGAATTAGAGCTATGGTACTAGTCTTTACGGTGTAGGAATCGTCAGTAGGAGCCGTGAAGATGGCACCATCAAGTTCTTCTTGGAGATAGACGTCCGTTATTTCATACGCGGCTGTATTGGTGATAGTAACTTTGAACTTTACGGTTTCGCCATACATATATTCGTCTTTAGGATTAATGATGCTCTTTACTATGGTTGGCGTAAACTTATCCATGGCTCTAGTCCATTCGCCTTGGATGGTAACGTTTCCTTCTGGCATCGTGAAGCTTGCGTTCTTGTACCAGCCAAGGAAGTTATAACCATCAGCTTGTGGGTCAGCTGCTCTGGTAACAGTATCGCCAGGGTAATAGGTTTCACATGGCGGAAGGAGTGAGTTAGCATCATCTGGGGATACTGCACCCTCAAACTCATAGCAGACTTTGTAGCTTACGCGTTCAAAGCTACCCGTTAGAGTAACGTTGCCTTCTGGCATAGTAAAGCCAGTTTCACTTAGGGTTGCGTCTTGAGTGGACCAGCCAGAGAATTTGTAACCATCAATAACGGTATCCTTGGCAGTTGAATCGAGATCTACGGTAGTACCAGCCTCGTATTCTTTCTGAGCAGGTGGCATGAAGTCTGTTGGTTTGTCTCCATTTACGACATAGGTGACATTGTATTTAGGGCTAGTAGTATTCTTGGTCCAGATACCAACTAGCTCAACGTCTTGGCCGGGCATAGTGAAGGAGCCGTCCGTTACCGTAGCATCAGATGTAG
>CAMYZS010000003.1 GCA_947303945.1 uncultured Candidatus Saccharibacteria bacterium
GGGACTAAAGTATATGACGCCTATGCAAATGTTGCAAAGGTGCTGAGTTAATACGGTCAACTTGACAAACGCTAGCATTATATGGTATAATATACCAACAGCGCAATTGAGCGCCAGTTGTTTAAAAAAGGAGGGCTACTACAATGGCAAAATCAGAAGGTCCGACAACTTTCGTCGGCAGAAGTTACGAACACACCACTCTTACTTACGCACATGCGCTCGAAGAGCTCGAATCGGCCATATCGCAAAACGATAGAAGTAGCAAGAAATTCGTCATTCAAGAATTTCAGAAAATCAATCCGAATATTACGGGCGACCCTTACGACTGTGGCCCATGCTGCACTCTTAACAGAGATGCGACCGAAAGAATTCAGTATCTTTTTAAGACTTTCGCGGTTAAGGCATGTGCAGCCAATATGAACAGCGGATTGACATATGCGCTCATAGCCTGCGCCGCGTGCGTTATAGATATGGGGAAACTCACCAAAGACGTACTATTGGCTAATTCTCGTTTTGTCATCGCCGATAATAAGACTACTATCCCCGATTTCCTCTCTGAGTTACTTCAAAGGGAAGAGTGTGATAGTGAAGTATGGAATACAATCGTAGAGATGAACGACGACAGCCTCTTCGCGAGGGTCCTTCAAGCCATCGCAGAAGGCGAAATCGTAACCAGAAGCGCAACTATCAACGCGTGCCTGCTATGTAGTTGCCTGGACTGGCTCAAGCTCTGGCTCAACAACTATTCCATATTTTGGTTTATCCTCGCGCTTGACCTCAACTCCTCCTGTTAATTAATTACGCAGAACCCCCGGCCTAGCCAGTGGTTTTACGACACAATCAGAGCTCCAAACTAACCCTTGGAGCTCTTTTTTCTTCATACCCTTCTTTTTATAATTCTGCCCTGTATTGCCCCGTATCGCGCAGCATAATTCCATGCGATTCGTAAAACTTAACTGCATTCTCTTTATTCTCGCGGCTCGTAGATGTGAATTCCAATCGTTGGCAACCTTTTTTGCGCCCCCAATCCTTCACTGCTTCTAGCATCCGTCCGCCGATGCCTTTACCACGGCAAGCCTCATCTACTACTAAGTCTTCCATGTAGACATTCCTGCGTGTTGTCATCATGACAATCGACACCACCACCATTCCAACAATCTTATCGCTATCGTCAATAGCCAACAAAATATCATGATATGGCGATTCGATAATCTCCTCAATCAAATCTCGCGGAATCGGCGAGCCGTCATATTTAGTACTCAATTGTCGACGTAATACCCCCATCGTCGCCGCGATATCGCCGTCATACTCCGTCAAAGCCGAAATGTCTATCATACCCCAATCTCCTTTTCTATTATTTTTGCCAGTTTTTTGCCTTGTTTCTCAACTAACTCCATATCTTCGCCCTCCACTAGAATACGCAACTTATTTTCCGTACCCGAATAACGACAAAATACCCTTCCCGTACCAGCAAATTCAACTTCCGCTTCGGCAATCGCCTCACCAAAACCAGCTATTTTATCTAATGGACGTTTTTCGGCTACTTTTATCCCCCACTGCTTTGATGGCATGAAGTTAAAATCCGCCCACAAATCCGCTAATCTTGCATTCTTTTCAAGCATAATCTTCTGCACGAACAATGCCATAAATGTACCATCCGACGCTTTTAGCCATGGTAGATAAATTATATGTCCAGAATATTCGCTCCCCAGCTTCGCGCCCAATTCTTGCAACTTTTGTGCCACAAAACGATCACCATTCACTACTTTTTCAACTTTTATCCCTTGCGCTTTCAGGTATTTAACCGTCGCATAATTGCTATATTCTGTTACCACTACCGTATCTTGCGCCAGCTCACCTTTTTCGTACAAATACGTTGCCAATAAAATATTGATTCGATCCCCATCCCATAGGCGCCCCTCTTCATCAGAAATGATCACCCTGTCCGCATCGCCATCTAGCGCAACCCCCATCCAGCCTTTCGACTTTGCCTCAGCAACCATTCGATCTGGATATAAAGCACCGTAACCGTCATTAATATTCTCACCATCTGGCTCTGGGTCAATTTGATCCACCTCCATGCCAAAACCCTCAAATACAGCTCTACTAAATTCGTGCCCCGCCCCAGAGGCCGCATCCAATACAATCTTTGCACCCCTCAAGCTGTCGCCTAACTCAAGCTCGTCCTCAACCATTTGCGCATAAACATCAATTGCGTCTTCACGCGTTATCATTTTCAGGCGCGCGTCGGGTAAATCTATATCTTCACCCAAATCGATTTTAAAAAATTCCTCTTCTACCTCCAGCTCTTCTTCGTCCGGTAGCTTATCGCCATCCGCCGCAAATACTTTCACGCCATTATCTGTCGCTGGATTATGCGAAGCCGTTAGCATGATGCCGCAATTTGCATCCTCACGCATCGCCACAATCTTCTGCACGGCCGGAGTCGGTAAGACTTCTAGATTCTCAACCGATGCACCACAAGCTTCCAGACCAGCCGAAATCTCCGTCCGCATCCATTCGCCACTCCTGCGCGTATCACGCCCTAAAAGCGCCACGCCGCCTCGAAAATGCTTCGCAATTGCCCTACCTAAGTTATTAATCATATTTGGCCTCAGTGGCTTTTTGCCTACCTCCGCTCTAATCCCATCCGTCTCGCCGAAAATACGTTTATTCATATTTCGTATTCTACCAACTTTAGCCGCATCTCGCCAGATTATAAAAATCATAAAAAAGCGTCAATTTCTGAGTTGTAGTAAATTCTACAATAACCCACCCCTGTTATTTTTGCATAAAAATTTTATACAAAACCTATTGACATCACAATTTAAGCCGCTTATACTAAAAATAGCTTTTGTGATTATTCGCAGATTACAAAAGCCGCACTATTCTTCAAAAACAAAAATCTACCAAAAAACAAAAAATTTCAAAAGACTCCGATTCGAGCGTGACATTATTTCTCTCAAGGTCACAGCACAACTGAATTCGGAGTTTTTTGTTGACCTCCGATTCTCCCCAAAAATCGACACTCCGCCAAACACTCGTATTCGCCTCTATTCTTAGTTATATCTGTTTCTGTAAAAAATACATTCGTATAGCCACTAAAATGAGCGGATCCACACCACCAAAAACTACAACATGACAAAAACCGGAGAGTAACCTCGAGGCGTATTAATTAAGTCCAATATTTCTCATTAAACTCTTGCAATGCCACTATCGTCCCACCTAATAATTCCTGTTCCTCTAAAGGCAATGCCTGATTATAGACAAAAGTACTCTCCGAATTACAATTCTCATATAAGTACTTAATTACTTCCTGCGGTATCTTTTTGCGATATGACCGTGGAATGTACTTTAATATCTCCACAATTTGATCGCAAACATTTGGCGAATAATTCACTTACTTCCCCTTTCTTTTTCCTGAATAAATTGCTCGAGTGGTTCCGATAGATTCGAATACTCACTTTTACGAAGAATTTCATCAACTCTGCGGATAACTTCTTCAACCGTATCGGAACCATACCAAGCTCTATTACCTAAATAACCACTAACGTAATCGTATAATTCGCGATTTCTGAAATTATTTAACATCGATTTTATGTCCGAGCTTAATAATTTTTCTACTTTTTTGCGTCCGTACGCCCGCGTCAATTCGTTTAAAGCATCTGTCTGCAGCGCATCCGATAATAATATAAACCGACACGGCAGACTACCCAAACTCAAAGCATTTCGCATCGACTTAAAGGAAGGAGATAACGCAAGCACGTCACCAATAGCCTTGACTACGTCATGACCATCCATATAGCCATGGCTTAAAATCTCATTGATGTTCTGAGGTGTAGCAAAATCCATTATTTCGTCTCTAGTATAAGCGTAATCAGATTTATCCGAAAAATCTAAGTCGACAATGCGTTTTTCCGCCAACCATCGCAACTCCTCTTTACTATATTTTTTCAATAGTTCATTCGTATTCATGCAATTAAAGATGGTTTTATCTAAAGTTCTTGAATATAGTAAAGAAAGGTTCCGAAAAGCAATATATGGCTTTTCCTCTTTATAGTATTTTATTAGGCTCCCATAATCTATTACTGCTTCTTCGTCTAGATTTTGTAGATTCCGTAACAAATAAAGGTCATCAATCATTCCTCGTTCATATAATGTCTGAGTGTTTTTGCTAATCCACTTCCGCCCGTTATACTCTATAAGCTTGTTGGAAGTCGCTCCAAGATCCAATAATTCCTGACAGCCCTCCGCATCTCCGGCACAATATCCGACTAAAGAGTTAGGCTGGCAACCCGCTTCTTTAACAAGACGAGAAATGCTACTTCGAACAAAATCCTTTCTTAAACCGTTATTTCGCGCAATAGCGTCTGCATCCACACCAATCGCCGCAGAAGCATATAGAAGAACCTCCATGCCGGCAATTTGATGTTGCTGAAAAAGATCTATCGCTTGCGCATTATTAATGTATGGCGCAAAAGCATCTATCTGGCTAGGATCGGAAAGATAGAACTCCGTATGACTAATGATTTGTTCCATCTCCACGCCGCCCGCTAAGAGAGAGCCAATATTATCCAACGTTATCTCTGTAAAGTCTTCTTCTTCAAGTTCACTATTGTACCGAAATGTAGAAAATATACTATCGTCAATCGAATGCATATCGGCCAAACACTGAAAACAGTATTTCGGATCTTTCTCATAATATATCGTATTCTGTTCGTGAGAGATTGCGTCCCCTTCTGGCAGTAGATGAATATACTTTTCAACATCGGCACCCGAGTCGATCAACGCCTTTAGTGAAACATGGCGGCGCAACCCTATAATTGTATCGGTATACGTCTTTTGATCCGTAAGCCCCATATCGCTTTCGCTTGGATTAGCAAACAATAGCTCAACCTCTTCCTTGGTGAGACTATAGTCTTTTCCGCTTACGACCTTCTTCTCTATGCCTGTTATAGTAGCATTTTTAGCAGTCCTCTCTCGTAGTAATTTGCTTACCTCCGAGAGACTCAGACGCCCTGACCATTCACCTAAGACAGTCTCATCTAGAGCATCAATGCGTTGTTCAGCCCGAAAAATCGAATCAACGAATCTCTTGCGATGTTTTCTCGGTAGAGACAATAAATAAGAACGGATCGTCATTAATTCTCGCAAGTTTTTCGCAGACTGAATACGCCCATCAAAGTCGCCCGCTCTTTTTAGTAGAACACTCATAGCATACTCTTTATTCGTATATGGATCTACCTGCGGGTTGTAGCATTCTTGTAGCACTAAGTTCAACCGACGAGCAATATCGTCTAAACCGCTAGCACGAAATCGCGATAGCACAGAACGCTCCGCTTCCCGATATAGCTGATTATTGCCTAAATTAACTTCACCCTCTCTCCAAAAAAGATCGCCATTGTTATCATTCTCTCCCCAGATTACCTTTTTATTAACACTATCAAACTTCGTAACGTAACTACGCTGCGCCAATTCGTAACACATCTCATCAAAATTATCATCGCGCTCACTATAGTGTTTGGATTCATTTATTCGAATAGCCTGATTTACAATATAACGAAAAACTCCCTCGCGACAGTCTATCGCCTCTTTGTAGAATCGGAGCATCCTTTTCTCTTCCCATTCGTCTATATCAACAGTGGAATACTTCTTAATAAACTCGATCTCTTCTTCTATTGTTCTGCGACCACTTAGAATAGCTTTATAGTCCGGCGTTAACTTAATCGATAAGCTCTCGTTTGGTCGTCCATACATTTCCCAATACAACCCCCCAGTACTATAGCCACGTTTTTCAATAGGGTGATGATAGCCTTTGCGATCCTCCCAGTAAAAATCGTCACAATAATACACCTCACCCTTATCGAAATACCCCACTCGTCCAGCTCTTCCCGATATCTGATCAAATAGATTTTTGCTAATTGGCCTACTCTCATTATATTTTGCCAACTGGCCAAAAGTCGTCATTCTAACAGGCAGATTCAGACCATATGCCACCGCATCCGTTGCAGCAATCGCGTCAATCAGCCGGCCGGTAAAGGCTCTCTTCACGAAGGCCTTCTCTTTTGGCAGCATATCACCGTAATAGGTAGATATTCCGTACTCCGCCCATTTTATCAATTCCTCGTTATCAATATTTAGCTCATTGGCAAGCTTTTTAATCTCTTGCGTGCGCGCGTCATCATATACAAATGAAGTAACGACAGGTTGAACTTCTTCAATCTCAACATCCTCATATTCTCTGCGCTCCTCATCGTCATCGTCGTCGTCATCATACTCATCGTCGCGCTCTTCCTCTATGTGGTAACTTCGCTTAATCCCGTCTGCTCTTGCCTCTAACAGCGTATCAGCAACGATCTTGCAGTTCTTTACTGAAAATGAGACTACCAGAGCATCCTGTATGTCCTCTACGCCAATTCTGCCCCTTCTCTCCAATTCCGTCAGACGAGCTTTGTTTTCATAGCAACAATACCTCTGACCAGTGATTTCCTCTATATATCCTACGGTTTTTTGTACCTTACCAAATGTAGCTGAACAAACTAATAAATTCTCCGCTTTTGAATTTAGTAGACCATCAACATACGCCCTTGCCCTGTCTGAATTCTCGGAAACAAAATTAAATTCATCAACAATTAAAGTCGCGTTTTCATCGTCTGCATATTTGTTTGTATAAATCTCTTGAGTACAACAGATATAATCGGCGTCTTCGGGAATAATTTTGCTCTCCCCCGTCTCAAGACCGACCTTATAGCCCATCTTTTTTAAGTTAAGAAAGTGCTCCTCGGAGAGGGCTCTAATGGGCGATGTAACATATATCGTATGGTGAGATTCATTATTGTCTTTTTCAGCCTTCTCCTTCTTTTGTCTTGCCCAATCTAAAAATACCGCGGTTTTTCCCGTATTAGTCGGAGAAGAAAGCACTACGTAACTTTCGTTTTTTATCCGTTCTAGACATTCAATTTGCCAGTCATAATAGCGCTTAGGAAAGCCTTCTTCATCTTGGCGTAATACTTGATCATCATTCGAGAGAAACTCTTTAAGTCGTGTAACTTTGTCACCAATTCGATAAGTAAGCGGCTTCGATGCATTTTCATCTATTAGCGTATCATTTTCCGGACCATCTTCAGTGCTAACATATGGTTCATCGTAATAATCTGCATCAAGCTCTTGATATGCACGCGAATCCAACTCGTCATCCTCGGGCTGCGTTTGCGATCTTTGAGAATCAAAGCGTTGTTCGACCATATACTCATATTATACTATAACCGTTAATAGAAATAAGACGCCTATCATCCGTAAGCTACTACAACAAATAACGCAATTATCATGAAAATTTTTTCTCCTCTTTTATAAAGACTAAACCGCAACAAAAAAACGCCCAAAAGGCGTTTTAAGACGTTCTTAACAACTTAGTTGTGCAATCACTTCATCGTAGTATCTGAAGCTTATGTTGCATCTGGTAAACCAGAAAATTAGTAAATTAAGCTTATACCTACTATTGCAACCGACCTAGCTACACTATGAGATAGTGCGCTTTTTCTCCCTAGAAAGGAGGTAATCCATCCACACCTTCCGGTACGGATGCCTTGTTACGACTTAACCCCAATCATCTCCCCCACCTTAGGCCGCCGAAACGGACTTCGGGTGTTGGTGACTCTCATGGTTTGACGGGCGGTGTGTACAAGACCCGGGAACGTATTCACCGCAACATGCTGATTTGCGATTACTAGCGATTCCGACTTCAAGGAGGCGAGTTTCAGCCTCCTATCCGAACTGGGACCGGCTTTGGTGCGATTTGCTTCACATCACTGCTTCGCTTCGCATTGTACCGGCCATTGTAGCGCGATTCTAGCCCAAGGCGTAAGGGAAATACTGACCTGACATCATCCCCTCCTTCCTCCCCGTTACCGGGGCAGTCCTACCAGAAAAATACAACTGGTTGCAAGGGTTGCGCTCGTTGATGGACTTAACCAAACATCTCACGACACGAGCTGACGACGGCCATGCATCACCTGTCTTCGGGTTCCCGAGGGCACAGTTTCCTTTCGGAAGCCTTCCCGAGATGTCAAGCCTTGGTAAGGTTTATCGTTTACCATCGAATTAAAGATCACGCTCCACCGCTTGTGCGGGTCCCCGTCAATTCCTTTATGTTTTAATCTTGCGATCGTACTACACAGGTGGGATACTTAACGCGTTAGCTTCGCTACGGAAGGGGTCGATACCCCCCACAGCTAGTATCCATCGTTTACGGCGTAGACTACCGGGGTATCTAATCCCGTTTGCTCCCTACGCTTTCGTGCCTTAGTGTCAGAAACGTCCCAGTAACCTGCCTACGCTATCGGTGTTCCTTCTAATATCTACGGATTTCACTCCTACACTAGAAATTCCAGTTACCCATGACGCTCTCGAGCATCGCAGTTTAGATAACAGTCTGAATGGTTGAGCCACCAGATTTCACTATCTACTTAAGACGCCACCTACGCAACTCTTTACGCCCAGTCACTCCGGATAATGCTCGGATCCTACGTATGACCGCGGCTGCTGGCACGTAGTTAGCCGATCCTTATTCATAAGTTACCATCATATTTCTCGCTTATAAAAGCAGTTTACAACCCGAAGGCCGTCATCCTGCACGCGGCGTTGCTCCATCAGGCTTTCGCCCATTGTGAAAGATTCCCTACTGCTGCCTCCCGTAGGAGTCTGGGCCGTGTCTCAGTCCCAGTCTGGATGATCATCCTCTCAAACCATCTAACGATCGTCGACTTGGTGAGCCATTACCTCACCAACTATCTAATCGTACACAGGCCGCTCCCAAACCGCCCGAAGGCTTTAATCCGAAGATCACATGCGGTATTAGCTAATCTTTCGACTAGTTATCCCTCAGTTTGGGGTGCGTTCCCATGCGTTACTCAGCCGTCCGCCGCTCGCCGACAGATCTCATTCTATTCTCGAAAGCTTCAAGAACAGGATGAGACCCTCGCTGCCGCTCGACTTGCATGTATTAGGCATGCCGCCAGCATTCATCCTGAGCCAGGATCAAACTCTCCATTAAATGCTACCTAAAAGGTAGGCTTTTGAAAAAATTTGATAAATCAAACATTCGAACGAAATAGAAAAACTTGTTTTGCTATTTCTGAGAATGTGCAGATTTATATCTTAGTGAAACTAAGATAAAACTCAAATAAAAGACTGACGATGATAATTAATTGCACAACTAAATTGTTAAAAAACATAAAATTTAAAAGCTCAGCTAACAAGGGTGTCAAATATAATTGTCCTCTCGCAGTTGAACTGTTCTTATCTTATATTACCCCAATTAAACTGTCAAGCACTTTTTTAAACTTTTTTAAAATCAACCAAAAACCCACCCAAAAATCGCATTAAAACCACAAAAAACAACAATAGCCAAGGATAACGCCTAGCACTGCACCCACGCAAACCTGCGGAACCGTATGCCCCTCCACCACCTTCATTTTGCGCATCTTTTTGCCGTTATCCGACTCTGCAATAATATTTAATAGCTTCCCCTGCTCTCCAACCGCAAAGCGCACATTTACCGCATCGTAGACCACAATAATCGTCGTAGCAAGTGCCAATACAAACAAACCCGACGTAAAGCCATTTTGAAGCCCCATAAAGACCGTCAAGCCAGTAAAACTAGCCGTATGCCCACTTGGCATGCCGCCACTACGCGTAAAACAGTCTATGACTTCAGAAAAACTCAAGATGCGCTTCTTAGTAATAAGATCACCCACAAACTTCCCCGCCTGCGCAAAAAACCACCCCAACACAAAAGCAATCAAACCCCCAATACAATTCGAGTCCATAACCATACTATAGCACAACCGCTACTCTGCCAATTCGAATCTGCACAAAAACCTTGACAAAGTTCATATATATAAGTAAAATTCATATAAAACTTAATTATTCATATAGCAGAGAAATAATATGGAATTTACTACAGTTATAGGAAAAACTGGGCAAATCACCTTGCCCAGCAAAATCCGCCAGATTATCAACGCCACCCCAGGCGATAAAGTCGTCTTCCATGTCGACAACAACAATCGTATCACCATCAAAAAACAAAAGACCACTAATGAGATCTTTTCCGAGCTCGACCAAATCAGAACACAACTCCCTAGTAGCACCCAACGACACATTCACGAGAATGCCGGAAAAACCATTACCGACTTTCGTAGTGACTGGCTAAAATCAGAAGCCAATAAACAGGCACTCAAGGAGGAATATGGCTGCTAATCCCGAGTCAATCGATACCAATATCATTCTTCGCGCTATTCTAAACGACATCCCCGAACAATGCCAAAAAGCGCGCAAGCTTCTATCTCGCCCCAATTCTTCCCTGCACGTCTCCGACCTAGCCATCGCCGAAACAGTATTCGTTCTTGAGAAATGTCTATGCTACAACCGTGATACTATCGCTAAAGTACTCAACCTCTTCCTTAGCACACCCTCACTAAACTATAACGCCGGCCTCTTTACGAATGTTTTTCCATTCTATGTCGAGCATCCGCAATTATCGTTTAATGATTGCTGTCTCGCCGTCTATGCCGCCCTCAACCAAGCTGAGCCACTTTGGACTTTCGATCGCAAACTTGCTATCCAGTCCCCCACCGCTAAAGAATTAATATAATAAATACGGCAATAAATATCTATCAGCCTAGCTGGTGGCCTTATCCCAAGAAAAAAGCGACCCACGCGGAGTCGCCAATTCATACAAAGTGCCAGGAAGATTTTGGCTTGGGGCCATACTTCCAACTGTTTTCCTCCGTTCCTTATCGTATCCCTACGGTTTGGTAACGGAAACACTCCATCATTGTTGAGCCACAGACATCTCTTGTCAGGTCTCGCGCTTTCAAACGGTTGGCCGACCGCTCTACTCACACTCCTCTAACATGAGATTTGCACGCCTACGTGTGTTTAGTTGGGAAGCCTCGCAGAAGCAACCCCCGCACGAACCGAGCGAATACAACCAGCGGAGCCCGCCAGACCAACCCGAAGGCTGGTAGAAGTTTGCAGACGCAAATCATTCTTCATATTCTTAGCAAGGCTTCCTTGCTGCCACCCGGTACCACTTACCTTCCACCCTTTGGTGGACCCCCGAGGCATCCAATAGCACCTCTGTACTATCGGTCGAGGTCGAGTTTTGGGAGGTTTCTCTTGGTTTTCGAGGCCAAGAGATCGCGACGCCCTGTGGGTTAGCAAATAGATTTGCGGTCTATCGCATCGCCACCTTCTCTCTTCGGATCCCCACTCGGGAATCCTCCGCCGTCATCGTGTCCCACTCTTAGGTTCGTGTGCTGTACAATGTTCGCTCGCCTTACGATTGGCTCGCTCTGAAGTGTCAATACTGCACAGTTTTTACGTTCCATTTCTGAAATACGCATAGAGCCACATTACTGCAGCCCCTCAATACTCACTATCATACACGCAGGCAATTCCACCTTTGATAGCTTTCTCGTGTCTAGGCGCCAAAAGACGCCGACTGTGCATCCAGCCAAGGCAGGGGTTGCATCCCACCTCTACAACTGGTTTGGCAAAAGTATGAATCCACCGCCCTCAGGCGATGCGTCGATGGAATAATGTCCCAGCATTATCCCGCCGGCGCCTCGCCTGAGGCAGCCATGATATTAGTAAGTATTGAAGAAATCTTTTAAAAAACATAATTGCACGGTCTTGGTCTGTGCTTACCTCCGCGCAACTGTTCATACTATAACAAATCTGCTCATTTTTGTAAAGTGCCACGGTGCAAACGCAAGCCACAACAGAGGTAGAACAATGCAAATTTTTGTAAAAACAGCATTTACAACTATTTATTTTTCATCAAAATTCCTATGCAAAAAACAACCATACTCACAAAAATATTCCAGAGCCCATAGACTCTGGAATATTTATTAAGAGCTTAAAGGTATTTCTTTTATGACTTTTTCTCAGTCTTCTCGACCTTCTCCACCTTTTCGGCGACTCCGCCTTCCTCGGCTTCTTCCTCTTGCGGAATAATACCAATCGAGGCTACCGTATCATTATCATTCAAACGCATTACGCGCACCCCCTGCGTCGCGCGACCAAGCGTTGGAATATCCTTCACAGCTACCCTAATCGCCTGTCCGCCCGTCGACATCATAATAATCTCTTTCGCCTCTGGATCAAGTGTATGTACTGCTGCAATCGGGCCAGTCTTCGCTGTTACCGCCGCTACCTTCACACCTACGCCCCCACGCTTATGTGGCGGGAAGTTCGTTGCTGCCGTCATCTTACCGTAGCCCTTCGTTGAGATTACAATCAGCTTCTGACTCTTCGGATCAGATACAACATCCATACCTACAACAGTATCATTTGGACGTAAACGTACACCGCGTACACCACGCGCCGAACGGCCCATTGGGCGTACATCCTTCTCATTAAAGCGTACCGCCTGGCCAGCCGAAGTCGAGATAATAATATCATTCTCGCCCGTCGTACCACGCACCCAGCGTAGCTCATCGCCCTCGTCAAGTTTAATCGTAATTAAACCATTAGTGCGAATATTGGCATAATCTTTCAACGAAGTCTTTTTAATTGTGCCCTTAGAAGTCGTCATAAAGAGATAGCCATTTTCACCCGCCTCGTCTCCTTGCTTAATTACAGCCGTAATCTTCTCTTCCGGATGTAAATTCAATAAGTTAACCGAAGCCGTACCCTTCGCTACTAATGATGACTGTGGAATTTCGTAGGCCTTTATCCGGAAAATGCGACCTTGATTAGTGAAAAATAGCAAATAATCGTGCGAAGAAGCCGTAATAATCGTGTCAATCACATCTTCTTCCTTCGTTGTCATACCGCGACGCCCCTTACCGCCACGATTCTGCTTCTTGAAGTCATTTTGCAAAACACGCTTGACATAGCCTTGCGCCGTCAAGAGCACTACGCTCTCCTCGTCTGGAATCAAGTCCTCCTCGGCAAATTTACCAAGCTCGTGATTATAAATCTTACTCCTACGCTTGTCGCCATACTTCTCTTTCATTGCTAGAAGCTCTTCTTTAATTACGTCAAGAATCGCCTGCTCAGAAGCTAAAATCCCTTCAAGCTTCGCAATTAACTCTCGAAGTTCCTTCAATTCGTTTTCGATCTTATCACGCTCGAGTCCTTGGAGACGACGTAGCTGCATTGCCAGAATAGCTGCCGCCTGCACTTCGGATAAGCCAAAGCGTTCCATTAAACGCTTGTCCGCATCGTCGTAAGATTCGCGAATTGTCTTGATAACCTCATCGATATGATCAAGTGCAATCTTCAACCCCTCCAAGATATGCGCACGTTCTTTTGCCTTATTTAGATCAAACTCCGTACGACGACGTACTACTTTTTGACGATGCTTAATAAACTCCGCCAAAATTTCCTTAAGCCCCATCACCTTTGGCTGAATACCATCAACCAGCGCCAATACATTGTAGTGGAACGAGGTCTGCAAACCGGTTAATTTATAAAGTTGATTCAAGATTTTCTTCGGAAAAGCATCTTTCTTGAGCTCTACTACCACGCGAATTTTGCCGCGCGCCGACTCGTCACGCGCATCGGCAATATGATCCAGCTTCTTTGCAAGCACGAGCTCGCGTACCTTATCTACAAAAGCCTCTTTGCTCATACCATAAGGTACTTCTGTAATCACAATATTGAAACGGCCATTTTTACGCTCCTCAATATTCGTTACCGCCCGAATCGTCACCGAACCGCGACCAGTCTCATAAGCCTGCACCATCGGTGCACCGCCATAGACTTCCGCCCCCGTCGGAAAATCCGGACCCTTCACATGTTTCATTAATTCCTTCAGAGTAATATCCGGGTTATCAATTTGTGCAATCGTCGCATCGACCACTTCGCCAAGATTATGCGGCGGAATATTCGTTGCCATACCAACCGCAATACCCATCTGGCCGTTCAAGAGAATATTCGGTACTGCTGAAGGCAATACGACCGGCTCCTGTTCGGTACCATCAAAGTTATCACGAAAATCAACCGTATTCTTCTCAATGTCAGCCAACAGCTCCACGCCCAACTTATCCATGCGCGCCTCAGTATAACGCTGAGCAGCCGGTTCATCGCCATCCATCGAACCGAAGTTACCCTGACCTTCTACCAAGGTGTAGCGCATCTTCCACGGCTGCGCCAAGTTCACCATCGATTCGTAAATCGAGGAATCACCATGCGGGTGATAAGAACCCATCACATCGCCGACAATCTTCGCCGATTTTACCGTTGGATGAGGCGGCTTATACCCCTTCTTATTCATCGCATAAAGAATACGGCGGTTTACCGGCTTCAAACCATCACGCACATCTGGCAAAGCGCGATCAATCAGTACCGACATCGAATAGCGCAAAAAGCTATCCTCCATCACACTCTCGACAGTCAACTCTTCAACGCCATCTTCGGCTACATGCGCCTTCAGGCCGCCGACTTTAACAACCTCTTCCTCTTCAGGCTCGGTCTGGTAATCGCCTAGAGTTTCGTCAACGCCCTTATCGTCGCTCGCGTCTGACACCCCACCAACTTTGCTCTTATCTTTCTCGTCTTTATCTGCCATTTTTCTTTCTCCTTAAAAGTCCAAATCATCCAGATTAACCGTCGCTGCTCTAGACTGGATAAAGTTTTTACGTAATTCCGCTTCACTTCCCATTAGCTTCGTAAATATAGCGTCTGCCTTCTCGGCGTCTTCAATATTAACCCGAATTAACGTACGGTTTTTTGGGTTCATGGTCGTCTCCCAAAGCTGAGCCGCATCCATCTCGCCAAGACCCTTAAAGCGTTGCTGCGATGTATAGCCAGCCTGCTTGAAACGTTCATCTTCTGGATTAATTTTCGTGCCAGCCGCCTTACGCTCTTCGATTCTTTTCGTCAAAGTATGCTCAAGCGCTTCTTCGTTATATACGTATTCGATTTTACGACCACTACCTGTACCCTTAATTAGACCAAATAGCGGCGGCTTCGCAAGATAAACGTGCCCCGCCTTAATTACCTCTGGCATATAACGGAAGAAGAACGTCAAAAGCAAGGTTGAAATATGCGCACCATCAACATCCGCATCTGTCATAAACACAATTTTATGATAACGAAGACCATTAATATCGAACTGTTCGCCAATTCCCACTCCCAGGGCTTTAATTAACGATACAATCTCAGCATTGGCAAACATCTTATCTAGGCGCGCACGTTCTGTATTAAGCACTTTACCGCGCAAAGGCAATACCGCCTGAATCTTACTATCGCGCCCCTCCTTAGCGGAACCGGCCGCCGAATTACCCTCTACGATAAATAGTTCACACTCTGTACGGTCACGCGATGAGCAATCGGTTAATTTCGACGGCAGATTTAAGCCTTCAAAAGCCCCCTTACGAATCACATTATCACGTGCTGCCCGCGCTGCCTTGCGCGCCCGCGCCGCCAGAGTTGCCTTGTTAACAATCTTCTTTGCAACATCTGGATGCTCCTCAAGGTAGTATGCAAAATATTCGCTCATTACCTTATCGGTATATCCACGCACCTCTGGATTACCGAGCTTATTCTTAGTCTGCCCCTCAAACTGCGGATCTGGCAATTTTACCAAGATAACCGCCGTTAAACCTTCTTTGATATCGTCGCCAGTCAGATTGTCGTCTTTCTCTTTTAGGAGGCCGTTCTTGCGTGCATAGTCATTAATCGTACGATTCAAAGCCGTACGAAAACCAACCACATGCGTACCGCCATCTGGCGTCAAAACGTTATTCACGAATGGTCGTATTGTTTCAGCAAAAGTATCATTATATTGAACTGAAATTTCAACAATGATATCCTCGATTGGCTTCTCGACATAAAACACATCATCGGAAACCACTTCTTTCCCCTCATTCAAGCGACGCACATAGCTTTTAATGCCACCTTCAAAATAGAAAGATTCACTCTTACCCGTACGCTCATCGTGTACACAAGTTAAAATACCCTTCGTGAGATAAGCTTGATGACGTAAATAGTTTACTACCCAATCATAGTCGAATACCGTCGTCTCCTTAAAAACCTCTGCATCTGGATAGAAAGTAATCATCGTGCCTTGTTTTTCCGTCTTACCAGTTACGGCGAACGGGACGACAGTCTTACCTTTTTCGAATTCAATATGGTGAATTTTGCCATCTTTGTATACTTCTGCAATCATCCGATTCGACAAGGCGTTTACTACCGAAGAGCCAACGCCATGTAAACCAGATGACACCTTGTAGCCACCCCCACCAAATTTACCACCCGCATTTAAAACACTAAGAACGGTCTCTAATGCCGACATCTTTGTTTTTGGATGAATATCTACCGGAATACCACGACCATCATCGACAACACGGCAGCCGCCATCGGACAATAATGTAACCTCAACGCGAGTTGCATATCCTGCAATCGCCTCATCAATCGAGTTATCCGCAATCTCCTTTACGAGATGATGTAAACCATCATAACCAGTCGATCCGATATACATCCCTGGGCGCTTTCGCACGTGTTCCAAACCATCGAGAACCTGAATATCCTTTGCGCCATATTCGTCAGCGCCGGACTTTTTCTTTTCAGCCATTTTATGCTTACCTCAACTTGATATTTAATACATATATAATAATATGTTATTTTCTCTATAAAATCAAGTATAAGGCCTCTATTTTCGCGTCTAAGGGCTCTCTCATCGCCAGCGCAGTACAGTACCGTCTTCATCGCTTTGAGACACCGTAACGCCGCTCTGATTGGCTTGTTTTTGTGGTTGAACTTTTGGCGCAGGTGCATTTGGAACCGCTACTGCTTCTTGACTAACATTTAGAACTTTCCGTGGCTTATGGTGAATTTTTATCTTTGCATTCGACTTTAGAATATCGTCGGTATCCATTTTGTTCTTCTCCATAGTTGTACCTGCCGCATTTTCTGTTGCTACCGCCGTCCAAGACGACCCTGTCGACATTTCATTTAACTCCTCAGCCGCTTCAAGCTTACGCGCGTTTGTATCATGCTGGATAATCGTCTCCGACGAATTCTTAACCGACTCTACCGAAGCTAAGGCTGGCTCTACTGTGGACAACGGTCCTGAAGCTGGCATAGATACTAAGTCTGGCGCAGGCTCCGATATTTGTGTAGCTAATGGTGTCGACATTGGCGCTAGTGTCGTTGTAGGCGTAGATGTAGACGTAGGCGTAGATGTAGACGTAGGCGCGAGCGTAGGCACTGGCACCAAGCTCGGCGCTGCTACCGAATCTGACATCGTCGCCATAGGCCTCGACGACGCCGTAGTTGGCGTTTTGGCTGTCGGCTTCGACGCCGAAACCGAAGCACCGCCACTAGCAACTTTATTCGCCTCCATCGCCTGAACCCCCTCTTCGCGACTCTTCTTCGCTAAGCTCGCCTTCTTCTCCAGCCATGAATCCAAAAAGTTCTTCTTTGGCTTCTCTGTCGGCTTTGGTGCACCACTCCTTACGCCAGCCGACGCCGCATCTGCCGCACCGCCATTTTTCGCCGCCGGATCTTCATCCGTCGCCGCTAAACGTGCATCAATCTCCGCCTCAACCTCCGCACGTGGTCGACCATACCTCGACAAGGCATAGGCCTTCATCTTCTGCATCAATTCGTCATTATCTTCACCCATCGGCGGCAAAGATTTCATCGTAAATGGACTGGTCGGCGTATCAAACATCATTACCGTCGCAATCCAGTTAAAGTTCGGTTGTTTATGCAAATCTTCTGCATTAAATACTGGCGAGAATGCCTTCTCCATCAACTCAGCATCGGTTACGCCAATACGACCAGACATCAAAGTACCAACGTTACCAAGCAAGGCTTCACGAATCTTATCCGTCAGCTGCGTCATGAACTGGTTCGCCAAGATCAAGTTCAAACGGTATTTGCGGGCCTCAGACAGAATCGACTCAAAGCTCTCTGTTGCGAAGTTCTGAAACTCATCTACGAAGAGACAGAAGTCGACACGTTCATCTTCTGGCGTATCCTGACGGCTCATAGCTGCAGCCTGGAACTTCATGACGAAGATCATACCCAAAAGCTTTGCGTTTAATTCACCAGTTTTACCCTTTGAAAGGTTCACTAAGAGAATCTTCTTATTGTCCATGATTTCGCGAATGTTAAAGCCTGACTTGGTCTGTCCCAAGATATTACGCATCATCTTGTTCGATAGGAATGGACCCCACTTCGATACGAACCAGCTCGTCACCTCACCTGCATCGTTCGACTTCTGCGAAGCTGGGAACTCTTTCGTCCAGTAATCATATACTGTTTTATCTGTTACGTACGGCAACTTTGACTTCACAAAATCTGCATCAATAAAACAGCGCGGAATATCAATAAAAGTGCCGCCCGCCGGATCACTCATGAGTAACAATGCCGCATTGCGAAACATATGCTGCGCGCGCGGACCAAAGATGCCTTGGTTGCCCGGGTCATACAACGAGGTCAGCATATTAATGCCTTCCTGCACGATAAAGTCTTTCTGATCCTCAGTCTGGAATTCAAACATGTTCATACCGACCGGATTATCCATATTGCCCGGCTCGAACAGGATCACATCATCCATACGCTCTCGTGGCACGCGGCTCAATAGCCACTCAACAGCATCACCGTGCGGATCAATGAAACAGAAACCACGTCCATCGCACATATCCTGGTATGCCAAGTTCTCCAAAAGTACGGATTTACCAGAGCCCGTAGCACCAATTGCATAAGTATGGCGGCGACGATCCTTTTCGCGTAAGCGGATCACTTTCTTTTCGCCGCGGAATTCATTTACACCCAAGACGATACCATCTTCGGCTAGCTTTGCTGGACCATCCACCTGTTTTACTGCCTGACGTTCTACTTGTGAGGTTGGAATTGCATTCTGTGCTGGTAGATGGAATAAACTCGCCATCTCTACACTATTCAAAACCAAGCTCTTGTAAGTCTGAGGAAAAATCCTCAACACATAATCACGCGCTAAGTCCTCTGCCCTAGTCAGCGCATCGTAGCGAAAGCCATTATATTGCGGCAAATCAAACTGTGAGAAAATCGATACCACCCCACCAAGCAATGACTCTGAACGCACTTTGCTTGACGAGCTCGCTACTATCCGTATTAAAACTTCAAAACCAGGATATTTAGTTTTTTCTTCAATTTTCTGAATTTCTTCTTGCTGTAAGTTAGTTAAGACTTTATCCTCGTTTTGATATTTATCGTGTTCACTCGGCGGTTCCCATAATGCGCGCGCCACATCGCCGACTAAATTACCAGCATTGTATACAACACGATTAATTAAATTACCCGTGCCACTTCGCCATTTTTTACCATCCTTTATATTTTGTACTCGCGATAATGATTTTGTTACCCAACTACCATCAGTCGGACGGAACATAATCTGCAAGCCAATCCCATCGCCTTTCTTCGCTACCGACATAGCGTTAATCAAGCCTAGCGCCACATCGCGCTTCGTGTCCTCATAAGTAGCAATTGGATACCAATAATCCTCCTTCATACGCAATTCACCCCCCGCAACAGTACTGATCTTCCCTTCCGCACTAAAGAAGTTGGGGTCCGCCACCTCCTCCAGACGTGCTGTCGGGTATGCCGCTGTAATCGCCTGCTTAATCGTTTCCGTCAAAACTGCCGGCACGACTGCATAATACTTAATAAGACCATCATGAGCCACAATCTCAAAACTAATATGCTTCTGTCCATACAATTTCGCCTTCAGACCCTTCTTTAAAGTCGAAGAAATAATACTATACATCACCTGCGCCTCGGAAATCTGCTCGTTAATAACGTCGCGCTCATCGCGCCCGCCCACTTCAATATCGTCCGTACTCGGCGGAAGATGAATCAACATCGGCACCATCTTCAAGGCGCGCGCAATATTCTTCCTATCACGCTTACCGCCAGCCCAAATTTTCCATACGATTACCAAAAAAACAATTACTCCAACACCAAGAGCAACCATTTGCCAAATGTCCATCTTAATTACTCCCCACCCCGTTTAGACCATCGCCTAATTTACGGCCAAAGGCTTTCCCCATCATATCCCAACGTGCGATATCCATCTCCTGCACTAAGCGAAATGGGTCCTTACGACTTCGCTCTACAATGCGCTGCACCGCCTTCTCGTAGGCTTTCGGTAACGATTCCGCATTCCTCTGTATCTTAATCTCGCTTAACTTCGCTATTACCTCATCATCTTTCTTCTCATTTTCATCTTTACTATCATCCTTAGCTGGCTGTGTCGCTGTCTGCTCTTTCGGCTGCATCTCCCCACTTATTTCCGCCGAATTATCATCATCTATTAACTCAGCCGGCATCTCGATTTGCGGTTTTAAATCTTCACGAGAATCAGCGAAAGCATCAAAAACATCTTCTGGAACATTAACCGAAGAAATCTCTTGAGCGTCAAAAACACCTCTATTATCGGCCACTTCACCGCTATTTTTGACCTGATTATCCATAAGTACTATTGTATCATAAAACGTTATGAGAAACTAAGAAACAAAACAAGATTTCCAACGCAACGATTGCTACAACTTCATAAATCAACAAACCGCCAAATGACTGTCCAATTAGCAAGAACAATGGCGCAAGCGCAATTATCGGCCCATAATAATAACTCTTCTTTTTTATATTCCCTGCCGTCGCCTTATTAAGCCGCGCTTTCAGAATAAAAAATAGCCTGCAGCCAAAAACTGCAAGCCCAAGACAAAGAACGTACACAAGTGTAAAAAATACTAGAACACCTGAGGCACCCACCCCGCCCGGGCTAGTCAAAAACATCATCGTCAGAAGAAAGAAGAAAGCGACAACACTGGCAATCAACAATAACTTATCCATAAGCGAATTATAACACAGAAGCAAATAAACCGCCCCCTTCTCCTGCCCTTCGCTCATCGCGCGAAAGATAAGTGCTATCAGTCCACTCAAACAATAATTGCTTTCTTCCCCAACAAGACATGGGCTAAAGGTAGAGGAGTTTATCCGGCAAATATATACATTACTTATAGCCGCAAACTTATTCTCTACCCCTAGCTTTATTGACCGCCTCTCGTATAGAGAGGCATAGTCCTTGCAAATCTCCGTACTTCTCTTTTCGGGTATCTAATGTGCTAGTCGTATCGTCGATTTACGCGCTCTACGCTCCTTACCTCTCGGTAAGTCTTTGGCGGAGCTTAGCTTACTCCTAGGTTGTAATTTATGGCTAGAAATAAGCTATTACTACGCCAAATTCTCTACACAACCTCTTTTTTGTTTTTGTGCTGTTTGTTTTGATTAAGCACATCCTCAATATAGCAAATTAACTTAAGAATGTCAATAATGTTTACGCATAAATCGTATGTGTTTTTTACAACATATACCATATTAACAGATACAAATAGCTCATAGAACACTGATGTAATTATTACAACAGCATATTGAATCATTATATATAATGATATTTATACTAGCTTAACCTAAGCTACACTTCTCCCTACCACATCGCCGTACACTACGTTGTTAATAATAAAATACGAAATAAAAATCCTCCACGCCTTCCAATCTCGCGTTGATCTTCATGCCTCCCTAGCCTAAACTATCTAAGTATTTTTAACATAAACAGATTGAGGTACCATATGGACATAATTTACGTCACGCTCTGCATCGTAACCATGCTATATAAATAACTGCAAAAAGCCCCAGTGCCGTACGACAACTGCTCTTTCCAATGCATTTTAAACTCTCATATCTGCATTTTCGGCTATTTTGTATAATATTATTCCACAAATAATGCTGTAAAAAACACAACGTATTTTCTATTGACATGAGCATTTTAAAGCTTTATTATAGAGGTAGCTTTTGAATAAAATTATTATCCAGAGGCCAAAAACAAACATTGATTCCAAAAATATAACTCCACACTCCACACACAGAAGATCCGGTTTTCCTCGCAGTTACCGGATCTTCACTTTTTTGTCAAAATTACATCAAAAATCGCCTAAATGGGTGTTCTTTCCTTTCGAAGCGCGTCTTATCGACGAACAAATAAAGAAAAAAACGCCCAAATAGGCGATTTTTTGGTGGAGCTGCCGGATACTGCCTCCGGGTCCGAACTACCTCTGGTATGTAATCTACGGACATAGTTCATTCTTTTCATCTCGACAAACTCACTAGAGCTGGAATAAACAAAACTCGAGCAATGTCATGACTGATTTTTCGTGCTGATCTCTGTCAAAAGGTCAACCTTATTACCATATGTATGATATTATCCGAAGTTATGGTATCTCACCGAGGATAACAGACCTAGCAATATCTTAGGCCAAAGCGTAAGCAGGCATATAAGCTACATGCTTACTAGCAGTTTTGTCTGCATTTATGAAAACACTTACGGTGTTAATCGATCCGCATACATACTGTTAATAATCCGTCTAAGCTTTGTCAGCCCCAACTAATCAATATTTTATCGCACTCACGCTTTAAAAGCAAGATTCCACCCCCGTATACTACCCATATGAGAATATCAAAAGTTTATTCCGCCATCCCTCAAGGGTACGCCGGGCGCCTCGTAACCGTTGAGGGCGATTCTAATCATGGCCTCCCCTGTTTTAATATTGTCGGTATGGCCAGCAAAATTATCGACGAAAGTCGCGACCGCATCCGTTCCGCCATTCATAATTCCCTCTTCGACTTCCCCAAACACAAAGTTGTTATCAATTTAGCCCCAGCCGAGCTCCGCAAAGATGGCACTCATCTCGATTTACCCATCGCTCTAGCCATTCTGGAGCTCTCTCAGCAGCTCTTAGCCAAAGACCTGCAGAATCGCATGTTTGTAGGAGAGTTATCGCTAAATGGTGATATTCGCCCCGTCAAAGGCATTTTAAATATCGTTGAAGTAGCCAAAAAACACCACATCAAACAACTATTTATTCCAGCCGCCAATATAAGTCAAGCCGCCTTATTAGCCACCAATATCGACATTGTTCCGGTTCAAAATCTCCGCGAACTATGGCTATTTCTTAAGGGAAGAGTCAGCCTCAAGGCTACATCTGTTTCTGTTAAAAATACACAAACAGATACACGCGAGCATATTATACTTGATCAAATCTTTGGCCAAGACAACGCCAAACGCGCCCTTACAATCGCCGTAGCTGGCCGCCACAATATCCTACTAACTGGGCCACCTGGCACTGGCAAAACTCTCCTCGCCAAAGCTAGCGCCAGCCTACTTCCGCCACCTTCTTTAGCCGAACAAATCGCCATTACTAAACTTCATTCAATCAATACTGTCTGCACAAACATCATCACACAGCGCCCTTACCGCGCCCCACACCATCGCTCAAGCCTCACTACCCTCATCGGCGGCGGCCCCAACCTCGCCCCTGGCGAAATCTCACTTGCCCACCTAGGCATCTTGCACCTCGACGAACTACCAGAGTTTCCACGCGATCGTCTCGAAGCGCTTCGTCAGCCTCTCGAGGACCACAAAATCACCCTTAATCGCATCGGCAAGCACGCGTCTTACCCAGCAGATTTCATGCTTGTCGCCACCATGAACCCCTGCCCTTGCGGCTATTCTGGCTCCTCGAAACAAAAATGCACCTGCACTCCTGCCGCTCTCTATAATTATCGTCGCAAACTTTCCGGCCC
Organism: uncultured Candidatus Saccharibacteria bacterium; assembly: GCA_947303945.1. GTDB lineage: Bacteria > Patescibacteriota > Saccharimonadia > Saccharimonadales > Saccharimonadaceae > UBA2834. Next base: position 23,638 of record CAMYZS010000003.1, read on the forward strand.
ACTCCTCGATCGTATCGATATCGTTATTGAGCTACCGCATGAAGATAACTCCATCCCCACACCACAAACGGTATCAAGGCACCAGCAGCATATCGCTCAAAAATTAATTCAAACCGCCCAAAAACAGCAATCCAAACGCTACCACCAGCCAACTAAATTTAATTCCCGCCTCTCTTCGTACGAAACTACTAAATATTGCCATCTCACCGCCGCCGCTAAAGTTTTGTTAAATGCCGCTTCTCGCCGCTACGAACTCTCTGCTCGCGCCTATTTTAAAATTATTAAAATAGCGCAAACTATCGCCGATCTCGAAGCCGCCCCAGAAATCACCGATCTTCACCTGTCGGAGGCTCTCCAGTACCGCCAGAGGTCAAACCCCTTGTTATTTTAGCGGTATTTTGCTATAATTATCACCATAACAAAGTCTAATTTTGAGGAGCACTACCATCGGTACCAACAATTCGAAAACACGCATTAATGGAGAAATTCGTTATCCGGAGGTGCGCGTTATCAGCGCCGACGGCGCACAGTTAGGTATCATGTCTAGTCGCGACGCTCAGCTCATGGCTCGTGATGCCGGCTTGGATTTAGTGGAGATATCCCCTAACGCCAATCCACCCGTTGTTAAAATTATTGACTGGGGTAAATACCAGTATCAAAAAATGAAAGAGCAATCACGCGCCAAGAAAAAAGCCAAAAGCTCCGAGCTAAGACAAATTAGACTTGGTTTAAAAATTGGGGAGAATGACCTCAATATTAAATGCCGCAAAATCCTCGAGCTGCTCGACGATGGCGATCGCGTCAAAGTAATGATTATCTTCCGTGGCCGCGAAATGGCCCACAAAGAAATCGGCACCGAGCTCATGCATCGTATTATCGAAAAACTCGGATCAGAAGTCGTCATAGACGGCAAATCACAAATGAGCGGCCGCAACCTTACCTTTATGGTTCGCCATAAATAAGGCCTAACAACGCCCACCGGTTCCCTACACCCCAAAGCGTTCAATATATCAACTAAAGTAGGAAAGGTAATCAAATGCCAAAAATGAAGACCCACAAGGGTACTGCTAAACGCGTCCGCCTTACCAAAACTGGTAAAGTTGTTCGTGAACGCGCCTTCGGCAACCATATCCTTGCCAAGAAGTCCAAAGCCCGCAAACGCAACATGAAAACTGCTGCGGTTATTCGTGGCAAAATCAAGAAAAACGTTAAGACTGCATTAGGAGCTTAATTATGAGAGTTAAACGTGGAGTCGCTGCTCGCGCAAAGCACAAAAAAATCCTCAAAGCTGCCAAAGGTATGCAGCATTATCGCACCCGTAGCTTCCGCCTCGCGAAGCAGGGCGTAATTAAATCATTACGTTATTCCTATCGCGATCGCCGCAATCGCAAACGCGATTTGCGTGCCCTCTGGATCACTCGCATCAATAATGCTGCTCGCGAAAACGGCGTCAGTTATAGTAAGTTGATTAACGGTATGAAAACCAAAGGTATCGAACTCGACCGCAAAGTTCTCGCCGAACTCGCCGTCAGCGATCCGAAAGCCTTTACTGCTATTTGCGAAAGCGTTAAATAATTAGCGTAATTCCCAAAAATACACTCCGCTCTACGTGGGGTGTATTTTTGGTCTTAATCATATTATTTATTAAATATAAACACTAGCACTTTAAGGCATCTAACTGCTAACATTTCTAGGTGCTACCCCATTGATGATCCAATATTCCTGAGCTTATTTAATATTTTTTACAACATTTCAAAACGACATCAATAACTCTCAACAAAAATACCCCACGACCACACTCATGTAGAATCGTAGGATATGTTACTTTTCTAGACAAGCTCGCCTCATAAGCCGGGTTCTGTAACTTAACGTCGAAACGCCAAGCCTGTAGTCATCTATCTAGCCGCACGATTGCTCGCACGATCTAGCGGTGAGCGACCATCCGCGGATCACGGTATATAGGTCTCCTTGCAGCCGGTAGAGTTTACCCCACCTCGATGTCACCACCGAGATCTGTAGGCTCTTGCCCTACTCTTTTCACCCTTACCCCAGTCATAGACTAAGGCGGTATAGTTTCTGTGGCACTTTTCCTACGCTTACGCGCGGTTGCCGTTAGCAACTACCGTATCCTATGCTGCCCGGACTTTCCTCTCGCCATAAGGCCAGCGACTACATCAACGAGCTTGTCTTTAATTGTAACAGACCTTGACAAAAATAGCAAATGTTTCTTACTAATATTCACCTCGACGCACATTTGCATCGATTACCTTGTTTACTTCAGCATCAGCCTCCACATTCTGCCCCCGCGGCACATGCGTAAAGCTATAGGCTTCCAAATTCTCTAATAACTTCAGAACATCCGCGTGAACCTGAAGCAGATCCTGGTTCTTAACCTTATATATGCCATTCATTTGGTTTACCATCATTAGGCTATCGCTCTTGAAATGGACTCTTTTTAAGCCAAGCTCAATCGCCTGTTCTAAGCCTTCTTTCAGACCATAATACTCCGCCAATCGCGAACTCGAAAAACCCAAGAACTCCCCGCCCCTCTTTATCTCTTTACCGTCGGTACCAATAATATAATAGCCTATACCGCTCGGGCCAGGATTTCCACGTGATCCACCATCGGTATAAATAGTCGCAAAATCGCTCGCCGGCAATACCTGCGCACCCTCCCCGGCCTGCATAATTCGTGTCGATGGCGTGCCGACCTTAGTTGCAACAATTTGCAATACCATCAGTGACGCATCTTCCATTGGAGACGCATCGACATCTGCCACCTTTACCCACTTATACGCCGAATAACGCTCATTCGTAATCTTTATAACCCTATCATCTATCTTAACTTCATAGACTATATATAAATTACCCAGCTCTGACGCTCCTTCAAGATTCGTAAAAGTCACTACATCGGTTAACTGTATACTTGTCGCCTGTGCGCCTAAATTCTCATAAATCACTCTCGTCATTGCCTCTTCCGGTTGCTCACCGAAGATTATTTTGCCTTGCGGCAACTCAAAATTCGGCGTCCCACCCTCTATGCGCCCCCCTGCGCGTTTCAAAAGTAGAATTTCGTCATCTTTTCTGCATATCGCCGTCACCCGAATACGCTGTTTCATATATCCTATTTTATCACAAGCGCAATCGTCAAAAAATCCCAAGCTACATCGTTTTCCCGTGATAAGAACACGGTGGGTAAACTCTCTCACGCTAAACCCACGGGCTTAGTATGTCGAATTCCCGAAAACATGATTATTCAGGAAAATCATGCATAGCTTGGGATATCATCATTCTACCACGCATCCCCTTCGCACGTCAAAATAATAACTATGCCGCCCCTACTAAAAAGGTAAATAACTTCATAATCCCCTCAGTTGCGCCCGCCATATAAAAACTCAAAACCGTACCAAAGAATAACAAACAAAAGTAAATTACCAACACACCATATTTCTCAATCTGTTCCATAAATATACGAATACTACCTTCTGGAGCTATCGCATAAAGCACTCTTGAACCATCTAGTGGCGGAATCGGAATAATATTAAAAAGCATGAAGCCCAAATTCACATTCACCCCTAGTGCCATAAACATACTCCAAAAGCTTCCCGGCACATATGTCATCGATCCACCATGAACGCCTAGTAGTCCAGTCGAGTATCCGACCAAGAAGAATAAAAATGCCAACAAAAAATTCGTCAACGGGCCCGCAATCGCCACTAAGGCAAAACCCCACTCTCGATACTTCAGTTTTCTCGTATTAATTGGTACCGGCTTAGCACCACCAAAAATCGGGCCACCCATCAAAGCCAGAACAATCGGCATAATAATCGTCATTACTAAGTCAATATGCCTCAAAGGGTTTAACGATAAACGGCCACTATGTTTTGCCGTATCGTCACCTAATTTAAAAGCTACGAGCCCATGCATTAGCTCATGTAGAATCATCGAAAATAAAGTGATAATAAACACCGAGAACACATATCCCAGCATTTGCATCAAGCCACTATCCATTACCACATTATATCACGCATATATACAAAAAAGATAAGCGCCATCAGGACACTCATCTTTTTTAATTTTATTTAATTAAACCTTTTTTACGGAGCGTACGAAGCGCTGAGGTAGCAACATTTAACTTAACCTTGCGACCATCAATAACGAAGGTGCGCTTCTGGACGTTTGGATGAAAAACCTTGCGAGTCTTATGCTGAGAAAAGCTCACATTGTGACCATACATCTTGCCCTTACCGGTAATTTCACATACTGCCATATCTATTATCTCTTATTATTATTAAAAACTTGCTCTATTATATCTTATAATTGACTTTTCTGCAAGGGTTAGTCGAGCTTCCAAACTTCCATTATTGTCGGTAGCGAGCTTGCATTCTTAATTTTAAGCTTTTTCTCAACCTTAATCGAAGCCTTTAGCTCCGCAATATCCATATTACCCATCGGAACTACAATTTTCGGCTCAATAATCGGCACAACCTTCGGATTGCTAGTGCCAAGAATATCTACTGGCCCAAGGTTATCTAAATCCTCGGTCTTAGCAGTATTTCCAACTAGACCAATCTTTATGCCATCCACATCAACCCGGTACATGATACCGCCTTCTTTCAAGCTAGTACCGACTATCGCAATATCTCCGATTTCAAACTCTCCCGAACCCGCAATTCGCCCAACTTTCAAGTCTGATTCTATCGTTGATTGTGCGACATTAATATTTACGACTCTTTCCTTTGCTTTTATCGTCATTTCATCGGAATTCTTCAATTCTATCTCAAACATTTTTCCTTCTCCTTTCCCTGCTGCTTACAGAATTTTATTTGGATCGTATGTTTCGCTAATCTTTAACGACCATATATCCGCCAAAAACCGATCACGTACACTCTTACGGTATAAATAATCTTCACGACTCATAATAGCATAATTCAACGGTTTTCCTTGTCGCTTCTCTACCACTTCCGCCCAACGCGTTAACTTTCTCTGCTGATCATTTCCTACTATCAATAAATCCAAGCCATCTTGACCAGGAATACGATTCGTCACAATTAAAGCATCGATCAAGTTGGCGACTGGGCGCACATAATCTTCCCAAGTTGGTCGGCGCACTTCAACATCTTGCCCATTATCAATTTTTCGCGAAAAAATCTCTGTCATTGGCCGAGTGAACGGATGCTTCGTATTCGCTGAGTAATAAACTTTATTTTCATAGTTCTCGGTTTTAACGAGTCCGAGTGCATTTAAGTTCGTAAGCTCTCGTCGGACCGAGTTAATTTGCTCTTCAATCACACGCGTAATCTCGCGTACATAATAAGATTTATCTGGATTTTCAAAGAATAGCCCCAAAAGCTTCGCTCTGGTTTTTGAACCAAACAACTTTTCTAGCGGCATTGCATTTTCTTTGCTCATCTTGTAACTATATTAACAAAGAAAATCAAAATTATCTAGTAATGTAAAAATTAATTATACGCTCTACCGCCTCATCTAATGAAACCCAAACAATATCCTTATTTCGCTTAAACCAAGTCAATTGCCGCTTCGCTAAATGCCAGTCATCAATCGCACTCAATTCTATTGCTTCTTCGAGGCTGATTTTACCAGTCATCATCTCCCAACAAATTGGATAAATATCCGACTTCATCGCTTGACTGTCCCAGCCATACCGCTCCACTATGCTCAATGTCTCTTTATCAATCGGTTGAGCAAATAATTTATTCGAGCGAGACTGTATCCTCTGTTTAATCTCGTCACGCGGCCAATCGATTCCAAATACTACAAAATCTGAGCTCATCTTTTGTCTGTCCGAACAAGTTTTTTTCACAACATCATTGAATTTATAGTCATACACTAAAGCATCCACATACAATCCCGTTCCGCCAACAATTATTGGTAAATGCCTCCTTTCACGTATTTCAACTATTCTTTCTCGCGCATATTTACAAAAGTCGACTACCGTAAAACGGTCATTTGGCTCAACCAAATCAATCCCCCAATGCGGCACACCTCGCATCTCCTCCCGCGTCGGCTTCGCTGTACCAATATCCATACCTTTATATATCGCACGAGAATCCGCCGAAATAATCTCACACCTACAAACCCCATGCTCAGATAGTGCGATCGCTACATCTATTGCTAGCCCTGTCTTTCCACTCGCCGTCGGCCCAATAATTACTAGTATTGGCGCTTTAGCAACATCAAAAACAGCAGAGCCATCTCCAACCCTACTGTTCTTTTTAATTCTTTTATTTTTTACGCTCACGATAAGCGTAAGTCTCCGTATCTACCGAGATAATATCGCCAATCTTAATAAAAGCTGGAACTTTTATTTCGACGCCAGTCTCAAGCTTCGCATCTTTCTGCACGGATGAAGTAGTATCACCCTTCACTACGCTCTCTGTATAACTTACTTCAAGCCACACATTTTTTGGGAGTACCAGGTTGATTGGGCTATCGTTATAAAACTGAATATCAAAGTTTTCCCCTTCTTTCATAAAATCCTTCGAATCGCCAACCATGTCAGCTAATAGCTCATACTGATTAAACGTTTCGGGATTCATAAAATAAAACTTTTCGCCATCATTATAGAGATACTGCACGGTTTGATTCGTAACCTCTGCTGGCTCAATCTTTTCCTGCCCCTTAAAAGTCTTCGGAAGCAGCGCGCCCGTAATCAAGTTTTTTACCTTGACGTTTACAATACTACCGCCGCGCCCCATCACCTTCTGGGAATACTCAACCACCTTGTATGGCTGCCCATCTAAGGTAATCAGGGTGTTTTTCTTCAAATCTGTAGGTCCATACATACCCAAGAGCCTCCAGTATTACGCGCTAGCAACAAACGGCATTAATGCTAAATGACGTGCACGTTTAACTGCCACGGCGAGTTGACGCTGTTGCTTTGCGGAAAGACCAGTCTTAGAAATTGGTTCAATTCGGCCGTACGCATCAACGTAACGCTGCAAAGTCTTAACATCGCGATAGTCAAAATACATATTCGGGTCATTCTTATATCTTTTCATTTTTATCCTTTCTTATTCTTTAAAATGGAATTTCACTCAAATCAATCGGCTCATCAGATATATCTTCTGGCGCTATATCCTGAGGCTCATTAGCTTTCGTACTACTCTTACTGCCAGAATAACCACCTTCGCCACTTCCGCCACCGATGAAATTAAAATCTTCTACCACAATTTCAACACGAGAGCGCTTTTGACCTTCTTTATCTTCCCAGCTGCGTTGCTCGATGCGACCAGAGACTAAAATTCCACTTCCTTTTTTAGCATATTGCGCAATAATCTCACCAGATCTCCCCCAAGCCGAGCAATCAATAAACGATACTTGTTCCTTATTATCCCCTGAGCCGTCCTTGTAACTGCGGTTAACCGCCACCGTGAAACCACAGACCTGCGCACCGCTAGGCGTCGATCGCAACTCTGGGTCACGTGTCATATTTCCAACAATGATTGCTTTGCTAAATCCCCGCGCCATATATTATTCCTCCTCTTTTGCTTCTTCTTGAGCTTTACGTTCTTGGCGTTTTGCCATCATTTTTTCACGACGTGGATCTTTGGCAACTAGCAAGTAGCGAATCGCCTCATCGGTAATATTAAGTACCGATGAAATTCTCGCTGGCGCCGTTACCGGAAGCTCCAACTCGTAATAATAATAAACTGCAAAATCTTGGCCCTTAATCTGATAAGCAAGCTTCTTCTTGCCCTCATTGGCTTCTTTAGTAATCTTACCGCCGTTTGCCTCAATTAAAGCCTTGATCTTGTCAGTTGCCGGCTCTAAATTCATCTCCAAATCTGGATGAATCAGCACGGTCAATTCGTATTCTCGCATAGAACACTCCTTTGGTTAAAGCAAGAGCACAATTGTTTCTTCACTAAGCCTCTTGCTGAGTTGATATTATCAATAATTATACCACGATTCATCTTGATAGGCAAACATCAAAAAGCCTCAGATTTATATCTGAGGCCATAATTCTACTCCTATTCGTAGGGGCACCATCTCATCTCAGGATTACATCCCAAAAAATGCTTAATCCTCTTGGCGTATTCGCCATCAAGCCCAATCGCACGGTTTAATTCAGCGAGGCTGGCATCTTTTTTATCACAATCACGAAGCTTATCAAGGGCTAATTCTACATAATAAGCCCCCCACAATAATGGAGCTCCTAATAATACGTGAAGAAACCCCATCGCAGCATCATGCCAATCATCATATAACGACAAAAGCATTTCAGACTCCGCTAGCCAAGCCCCCACACTACTGCCATTCAGTAGATTTTCGGTCCACTCCTGGTCGCCATACGTATCTTCCATTAATTTGTCCAAGCGGGATCTAACTCCACATATCTGGTCATGCAGCATCCAGATTTTAGCCACCCGTCTAGTATACTCGAATGCAACTGCTTCCGAGATCTGATATTCACGCATGGCATGCCCAACCGTAACTACATTCAGGAGATGCCATTCATGGTTAATATCAGCTTCGCGAACAGGAATAATTACATTTTTATCATCTATCTCAACTTCACTCGCTATACGAATTATCATCGCATCATAAACGACATGCTCATTACGAGTACTACTAAGCATTTCACAAATGCTCTCAATGAGATCATCGCCATGGGCTAAAACCATACTTAATCCTATTTTCGAACAGGCGTCCATTACTTCATCAATATATTTAACGAAGTTATCAAACTCTTCTTTCTTCATTCTCCCCTCCTATGAAATAGAACTCTTTTTAATACTGCCTGAAACTTTCTTCTTGTAGCAAAAAGTCATCACGAAAAATATTATATCATGAATATATAGTATAGTCAATCAAGACCCCAATAATTGACTCGAAACGTTATGTATGGCATAATTCGGTAGGAAACTATTCTCTCTCGGAGGTTTGTTTTAGAAAAAAACAACCGAAGCGAACATTAATAAGGAGGTGTTATTATATGTTATCGGCGGCAGAGCGACAGATGCTCCCAGACCTAATCGCTAAAGCAATCAGGGAGGAAATCAACGATAAGAGTTATCTCACTGACGGCGGCAGTATTATTGTCGAAATCGGGCATATATCAAAAGACGGCAATATGGGTCTACAGAATCCTTTAATTTTTCCATACGCCGTAAGAAGCAATCAAGACACTATCATCTATAGCGACGGAAGCGATTGTGTCTCCGACAGCTCAGTCGTAGCACAGATGATGATCAGTAACGCTATACAGGCGTATCAACACGACGGCAAGACGCTGCTATCGGGAATTAACCCTACAATAGCCAAATACAGCACAAGTAACGGTTTCATCAATTGTCCCGGCGGCATCCTCATTGTCGTACAGGACAGTCATTCAACCGAGATTGTCGGCTGGGCTGTATTTGGTGGCATTGGTGCCGAAAGAGAGGCCGCTCTGAGCGCCGCAAAGGCTATCGGGATAGTAAAAAAAGCCTTAGCCAAGAATACAGCAACAATCATTGCGCCAAAATGTCTCGACATTAAAGATGCATTATTAGCTTACGATATTGCAAATGCTTGCAAAAATCGCGGACGCCAAAGACCACTCATCATCGGAAATATACGCGCTATGTATTGGGATGAGCATTCAATCCTCTCGCAAACCCTCCGCGCTGCGGGGGTATCGCCCGTCTCCATTAATAGCCCGATGCATAGAAAACAAGCCGAATTAATCCGTAGCTTCATATGCATGCATCGAGACCCGAAAGATTTCAATGATATATATAATCTTGTACGGTACGCTGAGCTCAAAAATGAACACGGACAGCTCAAGGACTGCGTCGTAGTTGTCGGAAATGAAGATCTGAAGAATGTTCTTTCTGCGTATGTTCATAAAGATCACATGACAAATATATATTTTGTTGAATAACATCACCTAGCTCCAGGACCACTCCTGGAGCTTTTTTATATACACTATATTAACCTAAAGAAATCATCTATACTCAGGTACATCTGGTGGGAATGGGTCATAATTACCTTTATCGTAACCTCTCGAAGTAAAACCGCGTTCACTTGGCTTGCGCGTCCATAACCCATCAGAGCCACCACTAAAATCATTCTCCCCAAATTCATCGTCCGCATATCCATCGGCGTCCATATCGTGGCTACCGTACGGACTAAAACCTAAATCCTGCAAAAACCGCGACGGAAAGTTATAACTCCGTCCACCGTAAGCAAAACGCGACTGCGCAAAAGTTAAAAACAATTCTTGCATCGCCCGCGTCATCCCTACATAAACCAAACGACGTTCCTCTTCGACATCATCCGCCGACTCATCCATTGAGCGCACGTGCGGTAGTAGCCCCTCCTCCATGCCCACCAAAAACACAATCGGAAATTCCAGCCCTTTTGCAGCGTGCAAGGTCATTAAAGTTACCGCATCCTTCCCTGCTTCCTCGTCCGCCGAAGACATCAATGCTGCATCCGCCAAAAACTCATCTAAAGTTGCATATGCCCCAGCTTCGCCAATCAACACGGTCAAGTTCTCATTGCGCTCCTCAGCCTTCAATTTATCGCCATCATTCAAATACCCCCTGTAATCTATCCGTCTCAATAACTCCTCAATTATATCCGCCGGATTCACACCGTCAGTATTCTTCTTTCGCAAAGCTTCCAAAGTGTCGGTAAACTTCAAATACGCATTCGCCGCTTTCCCAGTCAAGCCGACAATATCCCCTTCTAAAATCTTCTGCACCGATTTCTCGCCTATCCCCCGCGCTGGCACATTTACCACCCGCGTAAATGAAACTATATCTCGCGGATTCGCAATCAAATGCAAATACGCCACGACATCACGAATCTCTTTGCGGTCATAAAAGCGCACCCCACCCACCAACTTATATGGAATCCGATACTCCATAAACGCTTTTTCAAAAGCTTGCGACTGCGCATTCGTCCGATACAATACCGCAAAATCACTCAACGGTCGCCCGCTTTTCTTAATCATGCCCGCCACATAGCGCGCCTCGTCCTGTTCATCGCGCGCCCCATGAATCTCCACCGGCGCACCCTTCCCAATCTCCGTAAATAGTTCTTTGTCGCTGCGTTGCGTATTCTTCGTGATTACTTTTTGTGCCGCATCGAGAATATTCTGCGTCGACCGGTAATTCTGCTCCAATTTAATCACTTTCGCCCCTGGAAAATCACGCTCAAAGTTCAAAATATTCGTGAAATCAGCTCCGCGCCACGAATAAATCGACTGCCAGTCATCTCCCACACAGCAAATATTCATCTGATCGTTCACTAGCAACTTTACAATCTCGTACTGGATGTGGTTTGTATCCTGATACTCATCAATCAAAATATGCTGGAATTTCCTTTGCCACTTTGCTCGGATATCCGACCGCTGCCGGAACAATCTCGCCACATAAAGCAGTAAGTCGTCAAAATCTACCGCATCCGCCTTCATGCGCATATCTTCATAGCGCTCATACACCTCCGCTATCTGCTTTTGATTCGGATAAAAAGCCTTTGCCAACATTCCATCTGGATCCTCGCCATCGTTCTTCGCCTTCGAAATCGCCGCCTCGCAAGCCCGCGGCTTAATATTCTTATCGCTAAAATGTAGCTCTTTCATTGCGCGCTTAATCAACGCTAATCGATCATCCGTATCGTAAATCACAAAATTCTTAGACAGCCCCACACTTTCTGCCTCGATTCGTAAAATCTTCACGCAAATCGAGTGAAAGGTCCCCATCCATGGCATAAAACTAAAACTATTTTCCATTCCGAGCAACACCGCCAGACGCTCACGCATTTCGCGCGCAGCTTTATTTGTAAAGGTTAAAGCCAAAATCTCGTACGGCGCCACCCCATTCGCAATCAGATTCGCAATTCGGTGCGTTAATGTCTTAGTCTTCCCCGAGCCAGCCCCTGCCAAAATTAATACTGGCCCCGACAAAGTCCGAACCGCCTCTTGCTGCGCAGAATTCAACCCCTCCAATATTTTCGACATGTCTCTATTTTATCGCAAAAGACACTAAAAAGCGCCCCTCAGAGCGCTTTTTAGTGTCGTCTTCTAATCCTCGGACCCTTCAACCGCACTTAATAATTCGGCGCTCATCCAAATCTGTTCTCCATTTTTCTTCACTATCATAATCGAGCCACCACTACCGCGCTTCGTCGCTCTCATAACTCTTACTACGTCACTATATCCACCTACTTTTTTTGTTAAGATTGCTCCAGCTTTCGAGCCAGCCTCATTTTGGAACTTTGGATCAATATGTAGCCAATCTACGCTGCCATCAAAACCAATGAACGCATAATTATAACCATTCCAGGCCTGCCCAAAACCAAGCGGCCCCTCCACACTAATGATATTAGCCACATCTAACTTATAGCCATCGAATTTCAAATCGTGCCCAACCGCCTCTTCTTCACCAGTATTTGGGTTAATCTGGCTGCTCTCAATATCTTCCTCAGTTAAAGTATATGTACCGTATTTTCCAGGCAACTTTGATTGGTCGTAATCTTTGGCGCGCATATATTGCTTACCGTTTGCCACCTCAATAACATTCTCGACAGGCTCAAGATAAACGTCACCTTTCTTAGTGATATATATATTACCAATATTCTCTCTTAAATAAAAACCCTTTCTAGCTCCATCGGAAGCCTCACCTAACCCCCCTTCCAAACCACTACCGGTCGCGCTTCTCGCCGCACCCAAGTCAATCTTCTTGGAATTTATCTTATCTACTATTATAAAACCTGTTGCACAAATTGCCGCCAATGCAAATACAATGGTTGCTACAATCCATCCAGTCGGCCTCTGTTTTTGCAATGGAATCGGTACCGCCTCTTTTATTGTTGGACGTTCTTCAAACTCACCCATCCTTTTTGACATATTATCTTTCCGTAAGATTATTCAAATACCTTATTGTCAAGCTTCTTCGAGCCGCCATCACGGTAGTATACTACCGCATACATTCCAGTACCATGATATGCAGTGCCTACACTTGCTACGTTCTTCTCGATATCTTTCTTTAGCCTCAATTTTACATTTTCACCAAAGCCATCTTCGGTCTTTAAGATGCTTAAGCTGCCATCCTTAGCGATAATAGCAGCTAAAATACCGACTTTCTGCTGACCGCGACCAACCTCCATTATAGACTGAACGTTACTGATATTCAGTTTATAACCACTAAAATTAATTTTCTGTCCTTCTTCCATTGGTGGCGTATAATACGAAATATCATCAGGCTCAAACGTAAATTTACCATTCGTACCCGTCTCACTGTCAACCAAATATGAGACTCTCTCCCCCATAACTTTGTCACTCGGCGCAAAATAAAGGTCTCCGTTTTTTGTTACAATATACTTACCATAGTCAACATATAATCCAGTCGAATCAGTTCTATATACGAATCCAATGTTTCCATTAGAAGTCTCCTCGTCACCAGACTCTTCATTTCCGTTATAGGCTTCTTTGCTGCTGTTCTTTTCATAGTCATCTACGGCGCAATTAGTTCTCTCATTAGAGCGAGCCTTATTTATAATTAGACAAGCTCCTAAACCTATCGCAACCAGCGCCAGCACTACACAAGTTATTTTCAGACCAACATTGCTCTTCAAACCATGGCTCTGCTCCACGGCCTCTTGCCCATTTTCCACCTTCTTTCCTCCTTTTTTTATCCTTATTTAAATAATAGCATATTAAATTCCTCGTCAGTATAGAAGCTTCTCTCGATATTCTCAATGACATATTCACTTAAATCCTTTAAGCTAATCTTAGCTTCTTTACCATCAATCGACCAGCGCACAGATATCTGCTCCGCCTCCGCATCCTTCGGCCCCACAATCAAGACAAACGGAATCTTCATCTTTGTCGCCTCACGAATCTTCTTGCCGAGACTCTCGTTTCTATTATCAATCGTATAGCGGACTCTATAAGTCCTGTCAAAGAAATGCGTTTCGATACTTTTTAGACGCTCTTCGACTTTCTTTGCATAATCCGTTACATCATCGTTCAGAGTTAAGATACGCACCTGCTCTGGCGCACACCAAGCCGGAAACCACCCTGCCGTATGTTCAATAAATACGCTCAAGAAACGCTCAATCGAACCGAGTAATGCACAGTGAATCATAATCGGCGTTTTCTTGGAACCATCTTCGGCCGTGTACTCGAGACCAAAGCGTGTCGGCATTGCATAATCTAGCTGCACCGTTGCTAGCTGCCACTCGCGCCCCAAAGCATCTACAGCCATAAAGTCCATCTTTGGGCCATACATTGCTGCCTCCCCCTCGCCAATCGAATAGTTCATCTCAAACTTTTCGGCCATTTCCCGAATAGCATTCTGAGCTTTCTCCCACATTTCTGGCGTACCGATATAGCCATCGCCATCATCGCGGAAGGACAGACGCAACTTCAGTTGCATATCTATACGCTTATATAAATCTTTAGCCGATTCGATTAGCTCGCCAAAAATGTCGCCGACCTGCTCCTCCATACAGAAGACGTGCGAATCATCCTGCGTAATCGCGCGCACGCGACTCAAACCGCCCAATTCACCCTTACGCTCATCGCGATATACCATCGTCGTTTCAAGAAACTTCACTGGCAACTCTTTATACGAACGCGGTACGCTTGCAAAAATCTGACTATGATGTGGGCAGTTCACCGGCTTCAAGGCTAACTCATCGCCACTTTCCGAACTTGTAAATCGCAACATCTCCGGAAACTTCTCAAAGTGACCCGACGTTTTGTAAAGGTCAATATTTGCAATGTGCGGAATGCACACCTTCTGATAATTACAACGCTCACGGTAGCTATTCGCCAACGCTGCCACCATATCACGCAAAACCGTGCCCCTTGGCGTAAATAGCGGCAGACCTGCACCAACCAATTCTGAATAACAGAACAAGCCCAATTCTTTGCCAATCTTGCGATGGTCACGCTTCTTTGCTTCTTCTTGCTGTTTCAAATATGCATCAAGTTCTTCCTGCATCTCAAATGCCAGACCATAAATCCGCGTCAACATCTCGCGTTTTTCGTCGCCACGCCAGTATGCGCCTGCGACTTTATCTAGCCTAAAAACGCCAACCTCACCAGTGTTCTCCACATGTGGTCCACGACACAAATCCTCAAAGTCACCCAACTTATAGAAAGAAATGACTTCATCTTCCGGCAAATCATTAATTAGTTCTTCTTTGTATTTTTGGCCATTTTCTTTCGCCCACTTTAACGCCTCGGCACGCGTTTTTTCACTACGCTCAATCGGTAACTTTTGCGCAATTAATTTACGCATCTCTTTTTCTATCTTTTTAAAATCGCTCTCGGAAATCTTTATGCCGCCAAAATCAATATCGTAATAGAAGCCATTATCGATAGCCGGGCCAATCCCAAACTGAATCGTTGTTGTGCCAGCATACAAATTCTTAATCGCTGCAGCCATAATATGGCTAAGCGAATGACGCATTATTTCTATCGATTGTATATCTGACATCGCTGCCCTTTCGTTTAAGTAGTTTATATCTGTTATTCTAACATAATTTTTACCTTCGCTAAATATAAGTTATTTCTATGAAAATTTATCCCTCAGTAGTTGACTAAACTAAAAAAACATGTGAGAATAACAAGATAATCGTACCTTAGTAATCTGCTCACACCTAAAAAAGGAGGTGCACTTATTGTTTGAAATACTCGATTATAATCTCGCCCACACAGCAGCTGACCGCATCGCTGACATTATTCTAGAATTGGACCCATTAAAAATAGTCACTCCGGTAAACTATCAAACAGAAAAGCAAAAATGGATAAACGCCGTCTCTCAGAATGGCGTCTTCCTCGGCCCAGACTTCATATACGACTACTGCTATCTTTACACGGTCATCTCTCTTGGGTTTGACCTACACAACGCAGAAGAACAGCTCAAGCGGTCGATTCGGCCACGGAATAAAGTTGACACCATCGTACTCGACATGATTGATCATCGCATACAGAACGCCTACCAAATCATTGACTTAGCATACTCAATCGTCGATAAGAACGATGAGTTAGCGGCTAAATGCGTCGCTGAGATAAATCCTGGACACAATAATCTATATGACGCACTAATGGCAACTAAACCATTTCGCAACTTAGCCGCCACCCCAAGACGCATAGACGATAAAAAACGCAAGCAACTTAGCTCCATCCACTTCAACGCCGAAAGAGCAAAACATATAGTAGAGCAAGCAATCAGCGCTTATAATATTAAATGCGAAGTCAAAGTAGATGAAGCTACAACAAAAGTTGGCATGCATTATAGGACAGGTGATCATCCAGCATTCTTTATTCCGGCTAATTACGAGGTTACCGGCTTTGAACTCGTAAAGTTAATCAGCCGCGAAGTCGAATGCCGTCTGCGTAGCTACGAAAACTCCAAATGGCTACTCCGCGGGTTGCTCGGATATCAATCGCCACTCTTACCGCTCGTGCCAATTCTAGCAAAATCCGAGGACGAGATGTTATTTAGAGGGTATGCAAAAATATCCGACGAGAGCTTTTCGGGAAGATACTCCTCCCAAAACTCGCAAACATCTTACCGAGTAGCACAGAGCTTAGCTATGAAAGGAAAGTCTTTCGTGGATACAGCAAAAGAAATCTACCAACGGTGCACTCAATGTGGCGACAAAAAACCAAACGCAATCAAGAAGAGCTGGTGTGCAACTTATAAAGTATTTCGAGGCTGCACTAATACCGACAACTCACATAATTACTGCTTCGATAGCAGCTCGGATTATACTGGTTTTATGATAGCTCGCAACATAGCCTATCCAGAGTTTCTAGACTTCTCAAGCCTAAGCTTATTTGAACTATCGCAGCTCGATGCGGCCGACGTTAAGCTAAGGCCAAACTATCGGTATCACAACATAGCAGAGCAGTTATTGGAAGATATACTGGAAACAGAATAACATATTTCTTCCAGCCATTCCTATCGCCCAAGCGCATCATTGCTTGGGCGGTTTTTCTTTTCCTCAAAAATATGATATACTACACTTATCCGACAAATATGGGTTGCTAGCTCAGTTGGCTAGAGCGCCTCGTTTACACCGAGGAGGTCGGGGGTTCGAGCCCCTCGCGACCCACCATAGAAAATACCCAACTATTTGGTTGGGTATTTTCTATGCGTATTGCACAAAAAGATAAATGCTTGCCCTACAACCAAAAAATACATATATCTTAAATCTCTAGCCTTCAAGGGCGTCCGTCACAGTACTCGTATCTACAAAGACCTCAGCCCTCATGCCTAACTCCCGTGCAGCAATGACGTTCTTCTCTCTATCGTCAAAGAAAACTGACTCGGCGGAGTTAATCTGATAACGACTCAATAACAACTCATAGAAAGCTAAATCCGGCTTCTTGAAATGCTCCCGAAAAGAGTAAACTCCACCATCGAAACACTGCAAAGTACTTTTTAAATACTCGTAGCATACATCCGTTATATTCGACAAAAAGTAGATTTTATAAGAATTATGTAATTCGTACAATAAATCCAAAACTTGCCGCTTAACCGGTAATATAACGGGTAAGTTTTTGGGGGCAAAAAGAAAGCTAATCTCTTTTTCAAGATGAGGATGCTTTGCGATCATCTCATTAGCGTAATCGGCTGAAGACTTATTTCCCAAAAGCACTTCCACGAAACCTGGACTTTTATAATAAATTAAGTCTGATATTTGCTTTTGTTCAGCCGTAGTAAGATGAGTCAAAGCTCGCCCATTAACTTCTTCAGCCAATACGCCGCCAATATCAAAAATGATATTTCTTATCATATCAATCCAATTATACTATAAATATATTCGCTACCTTAAAGATCCCCTGTACCACTCATAAAACTACTCGAAAGTCTTCATATTTATTAGCAAAAACTTCCTCAATCTTCTTGCCTGTCATCTTCAAATACTTCTTAATCAGATAATACCCCACTGTATACCCCGCCCATCGCGGAAGAATGTCATTTCCCTTAAAGAATATATCGCCATAATCATATATATCCGAATCTAGCCGTCCGCCAATCCCCCTCAAAATTTTTTCATTTTCTTCGTCAGCTCGACCTAAGACGACCTTAATAAAATGAGTCATCTCTCGCGACTCTTTAGCAAATTCGGCCTCAAAGTACGTCGCGATACCCTCGTTAATAATTTCATTAAACAATAATCCAGCCCACTCATCATTCTTGCCCCATCGTGCGGCATGGCACAGCTCGTGAACTACCATTTCGGAAATTAGACATTCGGTCGCCTTTTCTTCGTTGATTGCGAATTCAATAAAATCTGAGGTCCTAGTACGCCCTCCAACACCATCTTCGGGAATGACAATATCATATAGTCGATTTGTCACTAATAGATCAATATCCCAACCAATTTTCAGCTTCAAAAACGCATATTCTTCAGCTCTTTTAACGGCAGCTTCTATCGTCTCCTTACTACTAGCTAAGTTGCCATTTGCCTCGGTTAGTAATAAATTCACCTTGCTCATATATCTACTTAATTAAGAATATATCAAATTGGTTCGTAATATTGTTTTTCTTCTCCGGAGTATCAATTAATTCACGCATATCATGCACGCTATCATTCCCAACAACTATATATTTTGAATAATACTTCAAAAGTAATTCCACAAACTCCACCGTTTCAACCTTTGCGCGCTTATGAAAGAATGCTGGCGTAAACTCCATAAAAACTGGAATATCGGCACTTGATAGAACCGCATCCGCCCCTTTTATCACCTCCGGTTCAAACCCTTCCGTATCAATCCAAATATACTTTATGTCGTAAGGATTAATACCTTGAGCTTCAACATAGTTGTCGAGCGTACCAACCTGAGTGATATTTTCCCCATCATCTCCCTCCTCGCCATCTTTCAAATATTCTATATTTGCTCCCCCCATATTAGCAGACCAATAATTAACCCTTGCCTCCGCAGACTTTGCCCCCAAAGCCCCATGCACAAACATACACACATCATCTGGCACGCCGTTCAAAAGCGCATTGGCCTTTAACAATCTATAATTATCATCCACTGGTTCAAATGCCGCAATTCTCAAATTCTGATCAAATTTTTTATAAAAAGAAATGCAAGTTGTACCGATATTTGCACCAATATCAAAAAAATACTTCGGCTCCGAATCGTCGACTGAATAATACTGATGCGCCAAACGATAAAACTCCCCTATCGAAGCAGAGGCCCAAATTCTATTATTAATATAAGAGCGCCTAATAATAAACTTATCAGAGGATCTACCAATAAACGAAACTCCGTCTACTGTATATGTAAAGAAATCATTTCCAGGCGTGATAGCATCAAACAACACTTCACGGTCGGCTCTATCTTGATTATTAAAGCTAATCTTCATCACTATCTATCATATCATGCTTATGTTTTTATTTTTTCTCTAATTATTATTTTTTATAGTACAATCAAATTATGACAAAACTAGAGCATAAGCCAACCGAAGAATCAAAACTTTGGATGATTGGCATGGTCGGCGTAATCACCGCAATTGTCCTCTTAGTTATGATCGCAATCTTCATCCAACATCAAGAGTTAACCGCCAAAACTACCACCACCGACATTTCTCAAGAAAACTAGCAAGCCTCAGACTTCCATCTGAGGCTTTTCGTAACGACGACTAATCGTAATAACTGTTATATTTCATACAGTAATCCGCCGCATCATTAAGCGCATACAAGATTGTTGTCAACTGTAACATATTTATCGATCCGCCCAACCCCTCGCTATAATATATATTTCCGTACTCTTCCGCCAATACCTCGTGTTGCCGACTATTAAATGAACTTCGGCCACCACTATTCAAGGCGATATTCAAATCAACACCCACAACACCGCCGAGTTTCTTAGGCTTAGACGTCAAGATAATAACAGAACCACCATCCTCTTGTTTGCCTCCCCAAAGAGGCGCCACGATAGTAATCGTATTATTACCTTTTTTAACTTCATACTCATTGCAACCAAAGATTTTTAGCATGTGCCCTAAGTCTAATTTAAACACACCGTTCTCGCTACGGCATATACCCATACTTAAGGCATAATTCGCCGCACAAATTGGGCCGCCAAAAATATTGCTACCGTACATCACCCCTCCTATCATACTTACCTCCAAGTTCTTCTATGCGACTCCATTAAGGAGCAAGTCTACCAACTACTGTTTTATAATAACATTTTAGAACCCAACTATGATATAATTAGAACCACCCACGGGGTGTTAGCTCAGTTGGTAGAGCGACTGGTTCGCAATCAGTAGGTCAGGAGTTCGAATCTCCTACACTCCACCAAACGGTTTATGAAATAATTCGCAATCTATTCCTACTCTTTGCGATTCTGTTAAATTCCTCGTAGAAATAGAGGGCTATTTTTGTGTCATTTCGGTGACAAAAACACATTAAAAATCGTGTTTTACCTCTATAATTTTGTCGGTTAAATCCCTAATTTAATCTCATAAGCTTCGTTATAGTGTAGCTAAGAATAGTGTGTCCATTTAAAATACTTGTAAATATGCTACGATAAAACCATGAGCACTAAATCTAATAAAACAAATATTCGTGTCAAAATTAACACCAGCTTGCTTTTTATTATGAGCGTGGTTTTTGGCGCCATCACTTTTACTACGGCTTCTAGTATCTACAAAGCTTCAAATAATTTTCAAAGCGTTTCTGATGCACCAGGTCTTTGCTATGATGAAACTAAAGCTGAAGACTCATTCATCCGTGAAAATTCTTATATTTGCACTACTGAACACGACGAAGACGGTAACGCTTTGCAAGCTACAACGAACAATGAGAACACCCTCTTTCTCTATGATCGTCTGACACTATCCTCGTTGATTCGCTCTAGTGACCACATTGCCGTCATTTTATCTATTGGCTCGATGTTTACTATCGCTAGCTTCGTCGCCACTTTTGTTTATTGGAATCATAATAAAGCTAAAATTTAATAGAAATTAAGTTGACCAGCTAGTTCACATATCTATAGTGCACGAGTTTTCCCCTAGGTCCTCTTTATACACTGTTAAAACTTGGCTAATTAAGCCCCACCAAGAATTATTACTCAAACCTTGTTCAAAAAAATTTGAACAAGATTTTAGTAATTCACGGGTATCATCGACACATACTTTATACATACGCTGACTTATAGTTTTTCATTCTATCAATAAATACCGTTGACTGCATTGGGCTGTTTTTTTTAAAAACCGCGGAACTGGTGGCTCAATTACTTGTTTTGAGTGACTAGTTCTGAGGTTTTGGAATAGAGGCGCACCAAGCGGTGCGCCCTAGCAGTTTATTATGAAAGAATTGTGTCTCCGGACACTTCGGTGTTTCCATAGACCTTAGCTTCACCATTGACATGGGCGTTACCGAAAATCTTAGCATCGCCAAAGACATCGGCATAACCATAGACTAATGCGTTTCCGAAAATTCGTGCATTGCCGCAGATTCGGGCACTGTCGTAAATCTTAACACTTCCAGAAATCTTGGCGTTATCGTAGGCCCAGGCTCTGCCATAAACTTTGGCATTGTCGCAGACTTCAGCGTCGTCACGAATCAAGACCATATCGTAAATCTCAGCAAATCCATAGACCTTGGCGTTACCGTAGACTTCGGTACGACCGTAGACCTTGGCATGACCATAGACCTTGGCATGACCATAGGCAAGGGCGTTCTCAAAAATTTCGGCCCCATCATAGATTTGAGCGAAGCCGAAGAGCTCGGCATTACCGTAAACTATGGCATTACCACAAACTTTGGCCTTACCATAAACTTTGGCATTTCTAAAGATCCAACAAGAACCTTTCTGAGAAAGGTTTTCTTCTTTCTCGACCCAACCGCCTATGTCACCCCTTTTTACCCCTATTTCCGGAATACCCTTAAGAGCTTTGATGCGATGAAGAATACGCCCAAACCATTGCATAGTTTCTGTAGTCAATTCAAATTTTTTATCCATAATATACCCCTCCATTGAGCCGAATAGTGAAATAATGGAAAGACTATGCCCTATGTTAGCGGCATCTTCTTTCATAACCTTAAGGTGCTCCTGTGTTTTTGTCGTATTAGCAAAACTACAGGACTGATGACTCAATGCCATGTCTTGAGTGACCGGTTCTGAGGTTTTGGAATAGAGGCACACCTAAAGGTGCGCCCCAACAGTTCATTATGAAAGAATCGCGGCTTCGACTGTTAGCTTTTTATGTCTTGGCGAGTTTCCGGATTATTTTTCCATAATCCTTCATAATAAGCTTTACAACATTATCCATTTCGTCCATTGCGGACTTTAATCTTCTTAGCTATTTTTTCGGCTATCAGACTTCTATTATACTATAGGAGACCATCCTCTCGAATAATCCCACCCTGCATACATCTTGATACTATGCCCATTTAGACAGTTTCGAATTGCCTACTCATTAACCTCAAGTATTTTGCCAATCTCCCTACTCCGGTATCCGTCGGTATAAAGTTAAATCGCTCCTTCGGCTTCGAGAGCTTCCCCATCTTTTTTACGCGTTGTTACAACCTCCGCCTCATTAAAAGCATTACGGATAGTTATTCGATGAGCCCCCATATACTGCCGCAAGCTAACCCATTTCAAATGTTAGATTAAATAAAGTTGCGAGAGTCCCCACCATATTTAAAGACTGCTCAGTCTTTTTTAATACCGCATCGGACGTTGCACGGAAGTCGGAATATCATTAAACATATCCGTCTTTGTAACTAGGCTAGAAACATCCCAATTGTTAAGCGGTTCCAGACTTGCAATCGCAGAGTCTTGGATAGAACTATCTGCGCGGGATACAGCACCAATGGTACCATCCGAGGTCGTAACGAAGCCTTGAAACTCAAGGCCATCAGGTATCTTGTCTATGACGGAGATTCTACCGCTATATACACTTATAATAATTTTGCCAATATCGTGTTCCGCTTATTCTTCTCTTTCCCGTCGCACGTCGATAATAGTATATACTTACTGTTCGAGTCATAGTCTTCTACGCTTATTGATGACTTATTATCAATAATATCTCTTGCTACATTCTTATCATTTCGACTCTTCTCCACATTGTATACTCCTCAATCGTTCGCCATGATCTCGGCATAAGAAATAAGCTTAAGTTCAATTGTCCGATCACGCATTTTTAAATAACCCTTTGGGTGACTTCTTAAAAAAGCTTCATCGCTAAAATAGTGAATATCCGAGAACATCTCACCATTACCCATTCTGTGGCCATATATTACAGAAAAGACATCATTAAATCTAGCGCTATTCCTATAATCTAAAAACAAACTTCCAGCAGTCGCAAACTCGCCTTTATAATTACGATTTAGAAACCAACTATTATCCTCGCCCTGCACTAGCGGATAATTAATTCGCGTCCCCTCAATTTTCAACCAAGCTATTACATACTCCGAATCCTCTTCCAACTTCTCAAACGCCTCTGCACTCCGCTCTTCCACCATTTTCACCAGCTGCCCATCAACTATGGAACTCTTACTTACCAATACTGAATCTATCATCACATAAACACCCAACGCCATAATCGGCACAACCATCAAGTAAATAGCTAGATCCAGAATTCTATTAGTCAACCTCATGAGCAAGCCCTCGCACGCATACTCTGGCAATTATCTTCCCTTTTACTATTCCATCTTTTGCATTATCATACATTACCGCATCGCCACTATCCATCAGTAACAAGTCGTTTGTACCATAATTACGGCACACTCTACAAAACAACACTAAGTCACCGTCAATTTTGCCAACACCTCTTTCGATGCCAAAAACTACACCAAACATGACATAGAATATATTCACGGCAAACAGCGCTTTTAGAAAAAGGCGCGCCCACTCGCGCCCTTTTCTTCGTTTTATTTTGAGCATTTTGTTTTACGTTGTTTCTTTTTATTCATATAAACAATTGTCACAAATAGCCCACAAATACCTATCGCTAACACATATGGCATAATATCAATCATAATACCTGTCAGCACACTCCCTTCTTTATGGTTTAAGAAATCAACCCGGTTGCTCGCTCCATCTTCCGTAACAGAAACCGTTTTTGTTTCAGAAGTATTACCAAGCACATCGTCAACATACTGCGTATAGCCATTCGCGTCAACCTCAATTAAACTATACGTTATTCCAATTGGTAGTTCTTCTTTTTCGCCATCATAACCGATATATGCAGTCTGTCCATGCTTTAGATATATATAACTATTATTATCGCCAACAGTAATTTTATCGGTAGTAGCTATACTAGAGCCACCATATCTTATTACACTATCCTGACCATATACTGTAAACTCATTACCATTTCCAATGCCATTTATTATTACTTTGTATTTAAAATAATCATCTACGCTTGCCAAGTTTCCGCTTACCGTGTTAGTTACTTCAATCCTACTTCTCACTGCTACTGACTCAAAATTTGCATCTGTTTTATCGCCAGTATCATGATTCTTCACCTGTTCAGACATCGTAGCAATATACTCACCAGTCGGTTGACCGTCATCATTGAGACGGTTGCGTACGCTCACATAATAATAGTACTCTTTCTCGCTATCGACTGGATAGTTTACCGCATCTTGCGACCTCGTCTCACGTACGACAAACTTATAATCGCCCAAAGCTGTAAAGTCATAATTCTTAATTTTTAGACCGCCCTGCACCACAACATTACCATCCGAGTCGGGGTCCCCAGTTACCTCGAGTCCAAATTCATCTGGTAATCCTTCAAGTACTGCTGGATTACCTTCATCTTGCGTTAATGAATAATAAAATACATTACTTACTCGACTCTTTAATCCACGAATTGTACGCGTAACTCTTATTCAATTCGGACTATCTGGATTATTCGCCAATGTCGTGCTTGTGGCATGTGCCGTCGACAATGCAAATGGTGCCGCTAATATGCTTAAAATTGCCCCAATTTTTAATGCCTTCCTCATATTACCTCCGTTTAACTTTTATAAAACATCAAAATATCACGGGCCAGACTTCATTCTTACCTCCACATTAATTGCTAACTGTACTTTAAAACAAAAAAATTAGCATCAAAAGCATAAGTTTAATTATTTCTTAACTGCTTTTTCAGTAACGTCAAATTTCTCCATATATAGAGCTAATAATAACCGTGTCTGCGAGTAAAATGCGCAGGCCGAAGAATAAACAATTGCAATCACTGGCGCAATAACCCACTGTACTGCCATCCATATTTTCTTGCTCTTCTTGTAACGCGCTGGCCTTGGCGGCAACATTCTAAGCGAAAGTATCAAAGATACAAATAAGCCAATCGCCGCTACAGTCTGAATATAACTAACAACCATCGGCAAGTTATGAGATAATAAATCACGCGTATCATAATGAAAAATTAACGGTATCCAACCACCAAAAGCGATGATTGGTGCCATCGCCGCTAGTGTTACGTGGCCATCTAATAAACGAACAAACTTTGGAATTATTACACTCCACTTCACTGTTCTCCTCTTCGAACACATATAAGAACCGACATATGCCACATCACTTGCGCCATAATCCCACCGCCTCAATTGGACCCACTGCGCTTTTAAAGTCCTCCAAAGCGTATCCGACAATACCGCATCTTGATAAATCGGCGCCCGGATCGGCAAGACTTCATAATCGCCGTCGAAATAAAACAAGCTACGCCAATATTGATGACCATCTTCAACAATAGTACGCGTGCTCCAAAAATCCATTTCTACTAAAGCGTCAAGAGATTGTGAATGTGACGCAAAATTGCGCAAAGTATGTGGGCGCATCGTACAAATCAGATTCCAAAAAGAGTTCGTCGAAGCCACTACGCGCGTAACCGCCGGCGCATCCCAAATATTATTCGTGAACAACGACACTGGCTGATAGCTTAATCGTTTACGATCTTCGTGAACTATATATTCATATGCCACTACGTCAAAATAATATTTATTCGGCTTATTATCGCAGTCGAGAGTAGTTACAATTACATTACTGTACCTGATGTTCTTTTTATTTACATATTCCTTCAAAACGCGACCAGCATATGTAATATTTCCACCCTTACCAATTACCTCATGCGCAATATTGTCTGGATGTTTCGATAGAATAAAGTGACCAAAACGATTTTTATAGTTCTTTTCCAAAGTTTTTGCAACTTCCTCGCCCGCAATTCCACCTCTTTCCTCATAGGCGACCACTACAATCATCCGATCTTTCGGATAAGTCGTCCTCAGTAACGACTCCATTGTCGGAACAAGCACTTCAAGAGATTCGTTATACATCGTTACAATTACTGCATGATATATTTCACTCGGTTTTGGGAAATATCCCTCTTCCGCCGCTGCTACCATACAGAGATTACGTAAATGCTGGACATAATCATACGCATCTTTTTTTGTCCCAACTAGCTTTTCGTAACTCCCTTGTGCATCTTCCAATTCAGCCAAACGTTTCGACCAATTGACCCCTAAACAACACTGCATCAGCTTATAACCCTGGACTGTTCTAAAAGCAATACCAACCGCCTTTACGAGGTTAATAATAACTATCAGTAAAATATAACAAGAACCTAAAACCGGATCTAACGCCGACAAAACAAACAATAAAATTATCATGCTATAACTTAGCAAGCCCGGCAAAGCTTCAAAAAAACGATATAGCGGCGACCTCTTGCCCACCGGTATCTCAACCACCTTCGACATTTACCCTTCTCCAAGAATACTCATCAAAAAACGCAATGCAATTATCGTAATTGCAATACTTACACCTAAAAATAATCTCGAGATATCCCTGCTACGTTTCGTAAATAAACGTGCGCTCACTATAGTGTGGCCAACACCAATCGCTAATGCAATTAACGAAAATGAAAACAAATACCACCAATCGCTCTGCTCATAACCATTACTGATATCAGAATAACGCGCCCAGATCTTCGGATGCGCTGGATTGAAGTTAACAATTGGCACCAAAAAAAGCCAGACATTTAGTAAAAAGTTTACCGCCATCCACCATAATAAACTGCGATCTTTTTTCCAAATCGCCTTAAAATCTTCGGCTAAATCTTTCATAGCTTTTCATTATTCTACCACAAATATCTAAAAACTCACACACGTACTATATCTTTGTAATAAATCACCGTTCAAATTCAGAGATTATCCCTATAGCTTGCTCGCTTCTTAATAAATACTACTACGCATATGACATACATCATTATTGCGGACATTAATACACCAACACCTACACAAATCCACATCATTATGTTTGAACTATCATTTTCATCGTTGGCTATCTTTCTCTCCGGCATTTCCTCAACCGGATGTAGTCCACTATATGCCATAATTGCACCGCTTGCCACATTGAGCTTAATCTTCTCTTCCGCTTTCCCCACGGTCTCCTTATCCGCATAATACTTCGATCCGCGTACCGAATAACTCGCCTCTTTCTCAACCGTCGTCGCAAACGCACGATATCCTTTTGGCATTTTCATTTCATATGCCTCACTTTCGTCATCGTAATTAACAACCTCAAAACTCTTTTCAGCACTCATATCTACCGACTCCGAAAACACCGCCTGCAAAAGATTACCCTCAACGCTCACCCCCTCTTCTAACGGCATTTTTTCTCCATCCGTATATAAACGAGTAATTCCAGCATCTTTCCCAATCACGATATTGCTTTCAATATCATTTCCGGCACCGTTCCCAATCCCAGCCGCACCCCAACCTGCTACTGCATTCTCTATAGATCCACCAATAATACTCATCGTTACTTTTGTATCAATATCACACATTTTCGCGCCCGACCCAATCGCCGCACCGCCCATCATTTCATCTGCGCTGCTTTCGTACCCTTTTATATCACTAAAGGAACCTTTATTTATTTTAATAATTACATTATTACTACAAAAGCCACCACCAATCCCGGCCGCGTATTGGCCACCATAAACTGCCTTAAATACACCGTCATTAACCGCAATTGCAGCATCGATATATTTTCCACCACCAATACCAGCGCCACCACCGTTACCTGTCGCAGAAATAGCGCCACCATCAACACTAATACTACCAACCGAGTATTTAGAATCCAATATCGATTCGGAGCCCCAACCGCCTCCAATACCTGAACTATTTTTTTGCGCAATCGCCACAATCTCTCCGCCCCTAATAATAATCTTTCCATTGATAGCGTCCACATTTTTCGTACCATTACCGCCAATACCAGCACCGCCATCAGTTCCACCAGTTGCCGACAGAGAGCCTTCGCCATCGATAATCAAGGTCGCCATACTGCCAGTACTATTAAATCCCACGTTAATGCCAGCACCACTCCCCTCCCCTTCTACTTTATTATTTCCGTCAAGAATCAACTCAGCTTTTACGCCACTATCCACAGAAATTGCCGCCCCTTGCGAAGATATTATCGTAGCGTTACTTAATATGATTTTTGAGTCACCTATTACTCGAAGCGGCACATCCGATTCTCCAGACACCTTCACTTCACCGCCGCTAATAATAATCTCTCCATCAACTAATAAATAGCTTCCGCCATTCTCGCCACTACTTATATCGTAGCCGCCCACACCGCTAGCGTAAACACCCTCAGAAATTATAAAACTCACCCCTAGCATGAAAAATATACCAAAAAAAGCTTCACAACTTCTACGCATATAATTCCACTAACTCCTTTTACCTAAGAACTATTTAATCATACACTAAACCAAAGCACAAGCGCCATTTTAATTATTTACTTACGCATGGAAGTATACTATACTAATTCGAGAATCATTCTCATATTCAAGGAGTCTAATGGCCAAGAAAGCTAAATATAATACCTTAAATCGAAATCATTTTCTACAAACCGTGCAATCATTCCACCGTCCTTTTTCCGCAAAAGATATTGCCGATAAGCTTCAATCCAGCGAAAACCCCATGGGCACCAGTACCATTTACCGTTTTTTGGACGAATTTACGTCTGACGGCATCCTCCGAAAGACACTCGGCGAAGATAATACTGCTCGTTTTTTCTACTTCAAACCTTGCAATAATGAGAATCATTTTTATCTTGAATGCGAAAGATGCCACTCCTTTTTTCATCTTGATTGCAAGCATCTACATAGCTTCTCAAAACATCTCGCCAAAAAGCACTCATTCCAAGTTTCAAGTTATAACTTGATAATTACTGGAACATGCGCAAATTGCTCTAAGGATAACAAATGAAAACTATTCTCAGAATTATTCTCATCTTAATATTAATTGGCGCATTCTCGACCATCTTCTTTCTCCCCATCAGTAGTCAAACCCAAGAAAAGCCAACTATCAAAATCGTCACAACTATCTTCCCTGCTTATGATTTCGCACGCACTATCACTAAAGATACTAATACTTCTATTGAGCTACTAATAAAACCCGGCGTCGATCTTCATAGTTACGAGCCAACCCCCCAAGATATTATAAATATTAAGGAATCAAATATTTTTATCTATAACGGCGGCGAATCGGAATCATGGGTCAAGAACATACTGAAAGAGCTAAGCGTAGACACTACAATTATTCGTATGATGGATTCCGTTGAATTGATAGCCGAGTCGTCTGATAATATCATCAACAAAGAACAGAACAAAAAACCAGTCTACGATGAACATATTTGGACAAACCCAAATAATGTCATTAAAATATCCGAAGCAATCTCGCAAGCAGTTAAGAATCATTCCCCAGATGACACATCAACCATTCAACGCAACCTCGATCAATACAAAACCAACCTTCAAAATCTTGATAATGATTTTCGCATGCTATCTAATACTAAAACCGGCAAGCTTATAGTCGCAGATCGCTTCCCATTCCGCTATTTTATTGAAGAATACGGATTCGATTATATAGCCGCTTATCCTGGCTGCTCCGAACAGGCCGAAGCATCCGCAAAAACCATCACTGAACTAATTAAACAGACAAAGCAAAACTCTCAAAAAATAATATTTAACCTCGAATTGTCTAATAATAAAATCGCCCAAACTGTCGCCAGCTCAACTGATGCTAAAATACTAACCTGGCATTCTATTCACAATGTCTCCCAAACCGATTTCGATTCCGGAAAAACATATATCGACTTTATGCGCGACAATTTTGATAACCTCAATGAGGCACTCTATGACCATTCTGCAAGCTAAAAAACTTTGCTTACGCTATGGTCATCATTATGCCTTTAAGGACTTATCCTTTAAGCTTATGGATAAAGATTTTCTTTGCATTGTTGGCCCAAATGGATCCGGGAAAACCACTCTTCTAAAATGCATTCTTGGCAGAATTAAACCGACCTCTGGAACAATCATCTTAAATAACGAACTAAAAAAACATCAAATTGGATATCTTCCGCAAAACCCAATATTCAAGCCCGCCTTTCCTGCATCGGTGTACGAAGTTGTTTCTATGGGAGTTCTAAATCAAACGCGCCTCCTTTCGCGCTATCCAAAAACAAAAATCGAATCCGCGTTAAAAACATTACACGTAGAAAACTTATCACATCTACAATTCAGCACACTCTCCGGCGGGCAACGCCAACGCGTTCTGCTCGCCCGTGCTCTCGCAGCCAGCACTAACCTCCTCATCCTCGACGAACCATCTAATAACCTTGACTACTCGTCTAAACAGGACTTTTATAACACTCTCACAGAGTTAAATGACTCTATGACCATTATTATGGTTACTCACGACCTCGACCATCATAATCTCATCGGCAACAAAATCCTTTCATTAAATCCAAAATTACCATTCTTCGGTAGTACTAATGATTATGTTAGGAGAATTCATGATTAATATTTTTATCGAAATGATAAAATACGCCTTTATTTCTCGCGCGTTCTTTGCTGGTCTCATTATTTCATTTTGCTCTGCCCTCATCGGCTCTAGCCTCGTCTTACGCAAACAATCTATGATCGGCGATGGCCTATCGCACGTCGCCTTTGGCGCTGCCTCTATTGCTACTATGCTTGGTTTTGCGCCTATTGAATTTTCAATTCCAATTGTTATTATCGCCGCCATTCTAATATTGCAACTTAACCAAAACACCAAAATAAATGGCGACGCCGCCATTGCCGTCCTTTCAGCATCCGCTCTTGCGCTTGGCACTTTATTTATCTCTATTAACCAAGGCACAAATGTTGATTTAAACTCTTATTTATTTGGCAGTATTCTAGCTATCACTAGTCACGACCTAAATATCTGTATTATTCTGGGGATCATTATTATTTCAACTTTTATTCTCCTCCGCCGACAAATATTCGCTATTACTTTCGACGCAGAATTCGCTAGTGCTATCGGAATTAAAGTCAACACCTATAACATTATCTCAGCTATTATCTGTTCACTTATTATTGTCGTCGGTATGCGCATGCTCGGCGCACTCCTAATCTCCAGCCTAATAATCTTCCCTTGCCTATCCGCCCTCCAACTTAGCAAAACTTTCCTTCAAAATACTATAATTTCCGCCATTCTTTCCGTGACATGTTTTATTATTGGTTTCATTACATCATATGCCCTAAACACACCCACGGGCGCGACTATCGTTCTAGTTAACCTATTCACGCTAATCGTCTGCTGGGTATATAATAAGCTCAGATGAGATATAAAATTACCATAATAATCTGCGGGGTACTGGCGCTTATAGTCATAGGTGGCTTAACTGGACTATATGTTAATTATCATAAAAACAACACGTCAATCATCTATAACGATATTATTAAATATGAATCACAAACTCACGAATACTTTCCCGATGCCCCACTCAATAAAAAGTACCACATCAACTCTGCAGACGAACTAGATAAATTCTATTCGATTTACTCGAATAATCTTGCAATTGATATTACTCATCTAGAACATAATGATATCCTAATTCAAGTTCAATCAGAAAGCTCTGGCAGCATCCAGCACAAACTCGAACAAGTTGTTATTCAGAATAATAAGCTGACCTTCCAAATAAGCACCTCTACCCCAGAAATAGCTACCGCCGATATGGCATTCTGGTACTACGTCGCTATTATCCCAAAGGACAAGTTAATAAACATTAGCCTTACTGACTGGAAGGCTCCGTCGGAAGTTGATAAATAAATGTGTACTAACGAATATAAATCACCTTTCGAAAAAATAAAAATCATCGGTGCCAAAGAAAATAACCTCAAGAACATATCACTCGAAATCGATAAGCATAAATTCAACGTCATAACGGGCGTTTCTGGTAGCGGCAAATCATCATTAGCTTTCGACTGTATATACGCAATGGCGCAAACCTCATTTTACGAAACGTTATCAACCTATATTGTCAAAAACCTGCCAAAACTTAATAAGCCTGACGTTGAGAATATTATCAATTTATCTCCCTGCGTATTAATTGAGCAAAGGAAATTGGGAACGAATCCCAGAAGTACAGTTGGAACATATACTGAAATATACACATACTTACGTTTACTATACTCCAGAATCGGCTACCCTATTTACGATAGTAGCTTCTTTTCTTTCAATTCTCCCAAGGGAGCCTGCAAAAAATGCAAAGGACTAGGCTTTGAACTCGCAATCGATTTATCGAAATTAATCAATTTCGATCTATCCCTAAACGAAGGCGCCATCAAACACCGAACCTGGAAAGTTGGTTCAAGATATTTCAATATCCAAAGATCGACCGGCTACTTCGACATGAATAAAAGGATAAAAGATTATTCTCAGGAAGAACTAAATCTCCTTCTATACAAAGAACCGACCAACTTCATGGACCAAGACAGCGGTTTTATACAAAACTGGTCTTACGAAGGAATTGTCAGCAGATTACTTAAAAGACAATCCGACTCAAGAGGCTTACAAATCAACGACTATGATAAAAAATTCTTTATAGAAAACAGATGCTCTTATTGTGACGGCTCAAGGCTGAACGAAGATGCCCTAAAAGTATTGGTCCACGATAAAAGTTTAAGAGAATTGCTTAATCTAGAAATAAGCAATCTATATAGCTTCATTCTAACCATAGACGACGCCGAAACTGAAGAAATTGTAATCAAAATTAAGAAAGATTTAAAAAACCTCATTGACTTAGGAGTAGGATACCTTACCTTGAATAGAGGTATAGGAACACTCTCAAGCGGCGAAGCACAAAAGATAAAATTAGCTAAAAGCACAAATAATACATTAAACGAATTAATATACATCATGGATGAACCTAGTTTAGGCTTTCATAGTAGAGATGTTAATAAAATCATTAAAACTATCCAAAATATCGTCAAAAACAATAATACTGCCATTGTGGTTGAGCATAATCGCGAAATTATTGACAGTGCCGACAATATTATCGACATTGGACCCGGATCGGGAGCAAATGGCGGAATGGTTGTATATAACGGATGCGCGGACGGAATTACCGAAGAAACCAAATCGGTTACTGGTCAATATCTGAAGAATAAAAGCACACTGCCTAATTCGCCAAAAACAATTGATAATTACTATAAAGTAAATAATATAAATATTAATAATATTCAAAATTTAGACATAGAAATCCCGTTAAACTTGCTAACTTGCATAACCGGAGTTTCAGGAAGCGGAAAATCATCTCTTATTAAATATTTAGTTCAAAACGACCAAAATCTTATAAAAATCGGCAAAGAGAACGTCGGACTTAATAGTCGCAGCAATGTCGCCACCTATACTAATACTTTCGATATTATCCGAGAATTATTCTCAAAAGAAAACAGTATTAAACCAAGTGAATTTAGTTTTAATTCTACCGGCGCCTGCCCTAACTGTAATGGCGCAGGAATTGTAAAAATTGATATGCATTTTTTGGGAGACATTAAGCAGACCTGCGAAACATGCCACGGCAAACGCTACAAAAAAGAAGTCCTAGCATACCTATATCGCGATAAGACCATTCATGATGTTTTAGAAATGACCGTCGAAGAGGCATTAAACTTCTTCGACAACAATAGCATTAAAGACAGACTCAAGATACTCAAAGACGTAGGGCTCGAATACTTAAAACTTGGCCAAAACTTAGATACTTTATCTGGCGGCGAAGCCCAAAGAGTAAACATGTCCAAATATCTTATCAAAAAAGGCAACATTTACATATTTGACGAACCAACACAGGGGCTCCACCTAAAAGACATCGAAACCCTAAAAAACGTTATGAGAAAAATGATCATCAACGGGAACACAATCATAGTCATCGAGCACAACTTGGATTTTATTATTGACTCCGACTACATCATCGACATGGGGCCAGACGCTGGGAAAAATGGTGGCAAAATAGTCTATGCTGGACACCTGTGTGACATAATAAAAAGTAATACCTATACTGCTATAGCTATTAAAAATTACCTAAGTAAATAATTATTAACCAAAAAATGGAGCCGTTGACTGGGATCGAACCAGCGACCTGCTCGTTACGAATGAGCTGCTCTGCCAGCTGAGCTACAACGGCGTCCGTAAAGACAATTATAGCACAACTAGGAGAAAAGAACCCCACAAACACTAGAAATCAATACTGTTTTAGCATATATTAACTTGCATTTTTAGCCACTTTCGTATATACTAACCACCACAAGGGCTCGTAGCTCAGTTGGTTAGAGCGCCTCCCTGTCACGGAGGAGGTCGCGCGTTCGAGTCGCGTCGGGCCCGCCACAAAAAGTCTCCTTTCGGAGAACTTTTTTATTCCTTACGAATCTTTTCTAAAATGTTCTCAAATTCTTGACTTGCCTCACGATAGCTAATTGGGAATTTCATATACCCATGCGCTTCTATTTTCTTTTCATTATCATATATCACTTTTAATAAAAAAACCATCCCCATCCACCACACCATCATCACTCTGGTCAAATCCATCCCATTTTGCAACTTCATATTTTTTGATAATATTCGCCAATTCTTCAAATACCTCGCCATCAACCGTCTTTGTTATATCAAAAGAATCAGGACAACCAACGCATTTCGCTGTAAAAAACGCCAAATTGTCTTGTTCTGTTAAAACATAGTCAGAAAAACCGCTCCAACCATTCCCTTTACTAAACGAAAACGAGACAATGTTTCCATTTCTTACCGCCCTTTCGGCTCCATTTCTAATAACCAATACCGCCGCAAACGCCACTATAATTACTAATGCAATTATAATGCTTATGATGTTTCTAAAAGTTTTATTGCCCTTTTCTTCCTTTCCTGCCATATCATTATCATACCAGGTACTTTTGTGTTAAAATATAACCAGCGCGGGTGTCGTATAACGGCTATTATGTATCCTTCCCAAGGATAAGACGAGAGTTCGACTCTCTCCACCCGCACCAAAAACGAAATAACAAATACATATTAGTGCAGCTAATCAAAGCTGTATTTTTTTAAAAACTAGCAACCAACTCGCGCCTCGGCAACTCACTATTAACGCTACCCTTTAGAAATGTATTTAACATATTCCATAATCATATCCTCATCATGCATATTCCTCGGAAGATTATCAATCTCAAAGAATTCCATCTTAATAGATTCATCATTTATTTTGATAGCGATATCCTTCAGCCGAACATCAACCAAATACAAAGAAGTATTATTATAAACGATATCCCCATTAGGGTAAATCCTTTTTCTAGGCTCACCAGACAAGGTATTAATCAATACCAAATCGTCCTCAGATACTTTTATACTAGTCTCTTCATATAACTCTCTTATCGCCGTTGTCTCTAGTCTTTCCCCCAAATCTTGGCATCCTCCAGGTAGCCCCCACAAACCATTATCAGACCTTTGCTGTAATAATATCCTACCGTGCTCATCTCTAACGATAACCGATGCTCCGGTTTGGATAAAAGGAATATGCTTCAATTCTTCGTCAAGAGCTGCCCTAAAAAATACTGGATACCCACCATAATTAGCACTCAACTCCAACAATTGCTCGTCGTTTATACTCTTCACTAAACGGACAAACTCTTCATGACTATAGTCTCTTATTCTCTTAAAACCCATATCTAACCTTAGAATTATTTTATCATCACATAAGAATCCTATTCATTATTATAATCTGCCAGAAATAACTACATCGCAAGAACCTAAGCACGCTAAATAATATATAATTACTAGAAATATATAATCGGATATTAAAACAATGAATAAAATCATCATGCTAGGAACGGGTAACGGTATTACATTAAACTTGTTTAACACTTGCTTCGTTATTCAAAACGAAAATGGCAATTTCTTAGTCGATACTGGCGGTAGCATCGAGATTATTAAAAGACTAGAGCTAGCTAACATCGATTACGAATCAATCAAACATATTTTTATTTCGCACAGTGACAGCGACCATATTTTAGGACTATTCTGGTTTTTTAAAAAAATGGGCTTCAAGGCAATGAGTGGGCTTATCAATGAAAAAATCAACGTTTACTGCAACGATAAAGTTCATGAAGCCATAAAAGGAGTAGCTAAATATATCTTCCCCGACAAGCTTGCTAATGACATCTTTAATGTTGTAAACTTTGTCATTTTAAATGATAACGATACTTACACTATTAATGGCGTTAATTATACATTCTTTGATGCTCGTGCCAAAAAAGTAAAACTATTTGGCTTCGAAGCAATCATTAATAATCAGAAAATAGCCTTCCTTGGCGACGAACCCATCGACTCGAGTCTTTATGATAGAATTCGCGGGTGCGATTACGTTATGCATGAGGCATTTTGCCTAGATTCAGAAGATTATATCTTCCACGCCACCAAAATACACCACTCTACTGTCAAAAATGTTAGCAAAATAATGGAATCTTTAAATGTGAAAAACTTAATCTTATACCACACAGAAGAAACACATGTTAATAAAAAAGAGCTCTACACAAAAGAATCCCAATTATATTTTAGCGGCAAAGTGATCGTTCCAAATGATTTAGAGGCAATAGTCATAGAATAAAGATGCATTTAATTCCGTTTATGCTAAAATAGAAATAACTATGCAACCAAACAATATGCAAGCCCAAACCGTCGCCCCCGTTCAGCAAAGCCCAGTAAACTATCAAGTTACTCCAACACCGCCGCCTGCAATCAAAAAAGCCAAGCCATTCGGAATGATTTTTGCTATAATATTTTGTTTAATTTCGCTCGGACTAGTTATTTATATCGTAATTGATAAAACAAAGCCCCAAGACAAACCTATAGATACCTCTGCAATAAGCGCCCCACTTTCGGTTCGCCTGTCCGAAATTACAATCCCAGACGACGCCGAGGCTGATGTCCTTAAAAATACTCTCGCCGGCCGCACGTTCACAGTCAACTCCACCTTTGATGAATATATTACTTTTACTAACGAATCCAAATACGAATTATCTTATTATCGCAACCCCACCGAGGACCGCCTCAAGCTTCAAGCTAGCACCGATCCAGGTACCTATACCGTAAGCGATAAAACCATAGCTCTCAGCAATGGCGAGACATTTCAAATTACTGGCGACTATTTAGTAAAAACCAATAATAAAATCAGCAATAACAAGACCACCGTCTACTTTGATGCTCTTCAGCTCGATTCTATTATTCCAAATATTTCCATCGCTCTCAACACATATCTAAACACTAATAAAAGCACTGACGCTCCAGACTTCGAGAAAATCCGTATTGACCGTTTTTATTGTCGCGCCGACTATTCCGTCAAGAAAATGACCAACGCCGATAGCTATCTATGCGACACATCATATAGCTACATATTTGACCAAACAAAACTTACTAATCAAATCAAAAAAGCAAAAGTTAAGGACTTCCCTGCCTATTGTGCACTCAAAAAAAATCCATACCTCAACTATATTGTCGACGAAGGAGTGTGCACTAAAGACTTCACCATCTCAACTTGGGCATACGCAATTATTCGCACCGACAATATCAGCTACCGCATCACCGGTATTTTTCGCACCATAGACGACTCCGCCGAAGCCATCCCGCGCTACTGACCATTGAAAAAACAAGCATTTTATGATATAATTAAAAAATATGAAGCTTTCTCGCTACAAGCATGACTCTCCTTTTTCTTACACGCTCGGCGCCACTCTTAGCTATGAACTGCTCAAAACTTCGCCAGAGCTTATTAGACGCATATTCTTGCGCCCAAACATCCAATTTGGTGACGATTTGACTAGAATCCTCAATGATTTTCATCAGCATCAAAAAGAAGTCATCGAATCCAATAAAGCGTTCAATATATTAAACGCTAAAGACAACTGCCTCCTAATTGCCGAGTTTACAAAGCCATCGACGCCACTTAGCTACGATCAAGATCAGCCCCATATCGTACTCATTAATCCTTCCGACGCCGGAAATCTCGGCACTATCATACGCACTGCTGTCGCTTTTAATTTCTACAATATCGCCATTATCACCCCCGCCGTAGATCCATATCACCCAAAGACTATTCGCGCATCAATGGGTGCCATCTTCCACTTAAATATTAAACTGTTCGAAAGATTCGATGACTATCTACAATCAGGCGCCAACTCGCGCGCACTTTATTCCTTTATGTTAAACCCCAACGCGCAAACTCTAGAATCAACCACTCAACCAACCGGCAATTATAGCCTCATCTTTGGCAATGAGGCCTCCGGGTTGCCACCCGAGTTCGCTCAAAAAACCAAGCCAATCTATATCCCGCAATCATCAAACGTTGATAGCCTTAATCTCTCTATCGCCGTCGGCATTGCGCTCCATCACTTCAATAATCAATCATAAATATCCATCCTTATAAATGGATATTCTTCACTCATTCTCATTTGCGTCTGGGCTCGCCGTTGCCGGCGCCTCACCGCTTTGATCTATTTTTACATCAATTTTTTCAATAATCTTCCCCTCGTCACGCAACCTTTGAATCTCGTTATTGACTTTTGAAAAACGAATCGAGATTGTCTCATAGCTTACCTTATCCTTGTCTTTTTCAACTAAACGCACATAATAATAACCATCGCCATTCTTTGAAACAAAGCGCTCCGATACGTCGCCTTTCTTCTCCAATTTCATCGCAACTTCTGCGCGTCCGCTATCTAGATTCGATATATCGACCGCATTGCTAGCAGCTTCATAGCTCACTAGATCATTGTCCTTTAGAATATCGGCAACTTTCGAAAAATCGTTATTATTTTCACGCAACGCATCGTCAACTTCATTGGCCGCCTTCTTTGCTTCGTCGTCAATCTCAATCGATAGCTTACGCTTCGCGAGCGACAACATAATCAAACGTCGATATTCCGAAATACTCAAGTTAAAGTTATCCCTAACTATTCCCTCAAATGCTTCATCGCCACGCTTCTCGCCGCCAATACTCTTATGACTATCAATAACTTCGTCAATCTCTGAAGTTGAGACCGTTAAATCGCGAGCCTCCAACTCTGCCAATACATACGCATACATTTCTGCGTCATTTAGTGCTTGGCGCTTATAAAACAGCTTCTGCGCCCTCACCTCTTCATTGCTATCATCAAGCTTACCTTGCTGGCGTTCGATTGAAGTGATACTACTTCGATACAACATCAAATAATCACTATATAAAACCTTATGGCCGTCAATCTCCGCAACCGGCAATCCTAGCACTTTCGTAAAACGATATGCAACGTCGCCAGTATTTTGAGCTCTATATAACTGATGCCAGCCGATACTAATAAATGTCGCAATCGCCACAATTGCAATCACGATTGTCGATGCTACGATTTTATGTTTCGCATACTGAAATGGGTATTTAAACTTTTTACCCTTAGCTAAAATCTCTTCGCGACTTTCCTCTAGGTTCTGTTGCGTTATATTAATATCTTTTTTCTCAGAGCGACGCTCTTTGATATTCTTAATTAACTTGTTCATACTTATTCTTTAGGGCGCATATCATGCCGCGCATTCTCTATTTCATTATACACTTTTTCAGGATGGCTCACCATGCTTAGTACTAAATCACCAGCACCTGTCTGTATTAGAATCGTTCCATAATTAAATATAGAGCCAAACACGCCAGGCACCCCAAACGAAGCGCTCTGAATATTTTCTAAGCTCAAATCCACCACAGTCTTCTTAAATAGGCCCTTTTGCCTAGTCTGACGCAAACGCTGATTCGTAACAATATAAAAGCTAAAATACCATAACAAATAACTATAGCCAAAGCCTAGCAACCCTAACATCACAAAGCCCATCCATACAAACACCATATTTTGATTATCAGGCCATATCAAGATTGGCACAAACCCTACCGCCACCATAAAAAACAGAAAGAATAGCCCTTTGACCGACGTCAGAATATGGCGTCGAAAAACATAAATCACTTCTTCCCCCTGACGCTGACCTTCAAACGTAGTCGCCATATCTATATTCTACCATAAGCAACAAAACAAGAAAAAACGCGACATACGCGCAATTTCTCATGGTAGCCCAGGAGCGAGTCGAACGCACAACCTTCTCCTTAGGACGGAGCTGCTCTATCCATTGAGCTACTGGGCCAACATCTTCATTTTAGCACATCGTTTCATTATCTATATCCAGAATCACCCCTAATATGTTCGCCATTTCTCATACCAACAATATAGCACGGACCAAACAACAAAATGCGCCCCCGATAATACGAAGACGCATTTATAGAGCTACTTTTATTTAACGCGTAAACTTTTCACTCAAGGTATGATACATATGAATCTCCTCAGGCTTAAACCAGTATGAAACTTCAGCATTCGCTTCATCAGGATTACCGGAAGCATGAATTAGGTTCGGCACCGCCTCATCGTGCGCATCAGCATAACCAAAAGAAATATGCGCATAATCGCCACGAATCGTACCCATGTCAGCCGCCATCGGTTCAGTCGAACCGACCATTTTTCGCACAAGCGGCACAGCCTCTACGCCTTCGAGTACCATCGCAATCACTGGACCAGAAGTCATAAATTTTAGAGTAATATCAAAGGTCTTCTGGCCACGGCGCGAAATCATCTTCGATATACCCTCATAGTGCTGATAATAATGATCCTTATCCGGGTTCACCATCTTAGCACCTACAATTTTCAAACCGACTCGTTCAAAACGGCTTAATATCTCACCCACAATTCCACGCTGCACCGCATCTGGCTTAAATACCACCAAAGTACGCTGGACTAAACCATTTGGATTATTATCTTTTGTAAAGCCAACATTCGAAGCAGTTACTTCTGCTGCTTCATTTTTTTTCTTTTCAGCTTCTTTCTTATCTACCATATTTTTCTCCCTTTTCAACATTATATACCAAATAAGGTCCTTTACTATGCTTTATCTGTTTTTCTCTCAACATCACTATGAAACTTTTCATGTATTTCCCGCAGATGCGGGTCTGTTACATGTGTATATATTTGCGTTGTCGAAATATTTGAGTGTCCCAACAAAGATTGTACCGAACGCAAATCCGCCCCATTCATTAGTAAATCAGTCGCAAACGAATGGCGCAAAGTGTGCGGCGTTACATGTTTCGTAATACCAGCCGCTCGTACATATTTATTTATTATCCTCTCCACACTTCGCGAAGATAGCCTCCGATAATCTCCAGAAGTCCCCACCGCCGGCTGATTACGCGAGTTATTCAAAAACAAAGCCGGCAAACTATCCTTGCGTTCATCTAAATAATCCCTTACCGCATCTGCCGCCGATTGCGACAC
Organism: uncultured Candidatus Saccharibacteria bacterium; assembly: GCA_947303945.1. GTDB lineage: Bacteria > Patescibacteriota > Saccharimonadia > Saccharimonadales > Saccharimonadaceae > UBA2834. The sequence goes on from CAMYZS010000003.1 coordinate 65,283, forward strand.
AAACACGGGGCGATCTTTTTGCCCTTTTCCGCGCACCATAAACTCGCGTCGTTCCAGGTTTATATGATCACGGTTTAAATTAGTTAACTCCGACACACGCAAGCCGGTCGAGAACAATAATTCAAATATCGCCCGATCCCGCAAACCGTCTTCAGTGTCTAACGGAATCTCTGCCAGTATTCGGTCTATTTCGTCGATATGTAAAAAGGTCACCTGCGATCGATGCGTACGTGGCAATTCGACTAAAACCGGATCTAGTGACTTGATGTTTCGTTTCGCTAAATATTTCAGAAACCCACGTAATGCTATTAGATGATAATTTTGCGTCATTACAGATAACCCTTTGTCGCGCTCAGTTTGGTACCGATTCAACCATAAACGATATTTTCGTAGCCATTCCGCCGTAATTTCAGATGGCCTCAAATCGTCTTCAGGGTTCGTCTCTTGGCTAAATTCAACCACTCGCGACAAGTATAGCTCATAGTTTCGCGTCGTATATCGACTGCGACCATTCTCAACTTCTAACGATTCCAAAAAATCATTAATTAAATCCGATACGTACATCAAACCACAATCAAATTAAGAATTTGCGTTTGCAGAAAAAACACAACTAAAAACCCTAAAATCAAAAATGGACCAAACGGAATTGCAGTTTTTGCCCCCTTCTTTTTTAACAATACCGGTATCGACGCGAAACTCCCTATTATATTCGCCGCAAATAACGCACATAATGATAACCAAAAGTTCCCCAATATCAACGCCAATGATATGCATAAAATCCAATCACCACCACCAACCCACGATTCATTGCTAACTCTATACATTAAATAATAAAAGCCCGGCAATACCACTAGAGCCCCCGCTAGACTCAACCAATTGAAACTATTGCCCATTCCATAAGTCATAGCCACATCTATTCCGCAAAAAATCATCGCAATTATCGCCGCCGCCACCATTAACCCAACTGGCAACTCTTTCCATTTTGCATCATAAACAAATAAAACCAATAACACAACAAGTTCAACTAAGAATAATCCAAACCTCAGAATCTCTGCCAAACCAAACCACATTAAAGCTTCCCGCGCTGGCCATAGCCAAAAACTAACCACAAACACAACTCCTAATCCAACTTCCGATAAGAATTCCGACCAACCAATCGGCTTTCGACACTTGCGACATTTTCCGCCCAGCATCAACCAACTAATCACCGGTATATTGTCATACCATCGCAAACAGTATTTACATTTTTCACAATGCGACCATTTTGATTTGTCTTTATCGTGAATCCGCCACGCCTGACAACAGGCAAAAGATCCTAGCGTTGCGCCTAAAATAAAAAACAATATAATTACGCCTACGCTTTCCATACTACCTATATTACCACAAAAAGAAGCCCCTTCTAGGGGCTCCTTTTGAATATCTAGCAAATATTAGTGATTATCATTACAAGCGATAGCACCACCTTCTAGCTTCATGAAGACGGCAACGTCGCGATCACCAGTACCGGAATTAGTCTTACCTTCATCGCCACAAGTAGCATTGTAGTAACCGTAGAAGTTCTTCTCTTTAAGACCACTCGAGATATCAGTTCCATTAGTAGCTTTACCTTTGTCGCTCATACCATAAGTATCACCCTGCGGATCTCGGAACTCATTCGAGCCAGCATCACAAGTATAGCCATGCGCAGTTGTATCGCCATTAGCGCCACCAGTCTTAGGATCACAGGTCTTATCAAGATAACGTTTTACGAAATTGTCAACATTACCACTAGTACCATCAAATGGAACCTTACCATTATTATTTGCTTGATATTGATTTACTGCCGTAAGTACGCGAGCTAGATCATCTTCGCGCTGAGTATTACGTTGCGAACGCTGCAAAGCAGGAAGCGCAATAAACACCATCAAGAAGATAAGACCCGCAATTGCAAGTACCAAGACTACCTCAATGATCGTAAAGCCTTTTTTATTTTTTGTTGTCATTTTATGCTCCTTTTTTATTTTTGCACCAGCAATTGCCCTTTGGCTACTAGGAAACCTTCCTAGTCATTGCCGAGTGCAAAATTGCATCTAACCCTAATATACATAATCCTTATGCTAAAATCAAGCTTAATTTTTTTCGCTCAAAGTCACACTCTTATTACTGCTAACCAATCGAGTTGACGAGCGAGTAAATCGGAAACAGTACACCACCTACCAAAAGCCCAGCAACCACCGCTAGCATTATCATCATCAAAGGCTCAATCATCGCCGAAATCGTCGCAATCTTCTCATCTAGCTCATCTTCAAACACTTGCGCCGCCTTACCGAGCATTTCGTCCATCTTACCAGACTGTTCGCCAATCGCCGCCATCTGATAAACTAAGGGCATAATATAATCTTGTTCTTTCAAAGCGTCCGACATCGTTCGTCCCGATTGCACCTTCTCCGCCGCTTTATCTATGTTCTCCTGCACAACCACATTCGCCGTCGATTCGCCCGCAATATGCATCGTATCTAGCACTGCTACTCCAGTAGATAGCAGGATTTGCGAAATCCTCGAAAAACGCGACATATACAAAATCCTAAACAACCCATTAAACATTGGAATATTCAACTTTACCGTCGCCAACACCTTAATGCCACCTTCTGTCTTTTTCCATTGCATAAAGAACGCAACAAGAACGACTAATATTACTAGAACAAGCCACCACATATTCAATAAGAAATCTTTTATTCCAACCATAATAACCGTCAATACTGGCAGTTTTTCGCCAAGATCGTTATATAACGATTCAACATGTGGAACAACTTCAAGCATCATATAAATAAAGACAACTATAATAACGCCCAAAGTGATTAACGGCATCGCTAACGCGCTTTTAATCTTACTTAGCATCCTTTGATCTTTTTCTTCCTGATCCGCAATTCTTCGCAAACTCTGGTCAAGAGTACCCGAAGCCTCACCCGCTTTAATCAATGATAGATATACTTTATTAAACACGTCTGGGTGTTTCTCAAAAGCCGAACTCAATGAACGGCCTGCTTCGATATCGGCTAATATTTCCTCGATAATCGCTTTCATTGCCTTATTATCGGTCTGCTCACTCACCGTACGCATCGCCTGCGCAATCGGCAAACCCGCACCCACCAAAGTTGCAAACTGGCGCGTAAAATTAATACGGTCTTTTGCTGTAACTTTATTCATCTTTTCGGCCAAGCCGCCACCCTCTTCCTTCAGAACCTCGGGCACATAGCCGCGATCCACCAACAGCTTGCCAGCCACACGTTCAGTCTCGGCCTGAATTGTGCCTTTAATAACCCTACCCGTACTCTGCTCTTTCGCTTTGTAGGTAAAACGTTTCATCCGCGCGCTAGCCTTTCAAACTCTTGCAAATCAACCGCGAATTCGCGTGCATTATCATACGTGATTACGCCTGTCTGAATTAGCTTTACTAGCGTACGATCCATTGTCTGCATACCCTGATCCGCACCAGTCTGAATAATCGTATCTAGCTGATGTGTTTTACCTTCACGAATCACCGAACGCACCGCCGGATTCGCTATCAGAATCTCCGCCGCAACTACACGACCACCGCCAATCGCCGGCACTAAACGCTGCGCACAAATTGCTTGTAATATATTTGATAACTGCGAACGCACCTGTGGCTGCTGATGCGGCGGGAAAACATCAATCATACGATCAATACTCTGTGACGCCGAGTTAGTGTGTAGTGTTGCAAACACTAAGTGACCAGTTTCCGCAATCGTAATTGCCGCCGAAATTGTTTCTAGATCACGCATCTCACCAATCAATACTACATCTGGGTCTTCACGAAGCGCACTACGCAAAGCTGCCGAAAAAGAATATGTATCATAATGAACTTCGCGCTGCACTACTACCGAACGCAAAGACTTATGCGTAAACTCAATCGGGTCCTCAATCGTAATAATATGCACTGATTTTTCACGATTAATCTTGTCAACCAAAGCTGCCAACGTAGTCGACTTCCCAGAACCAGTCGGACCAGTTACCAAAACTAAGCCTCGCGGAAAATCCGCAAAACTCGAAACCACCGACGGCATACCAAGCTCATTAATTGACTGAACTTCATTCGGAATTAAACGGAAGGCACCCGCCAAGTTACCTTTCTCATGAAAAGCATTTACGCGAAAACGTCCCAAATCGCCAAACGAAAAGGAATAGTCGAACTCTTTATCTTTAATCAAAATCTGTTTCTGATCTTCTTCGAGTGTCGAAAAAACTAGGCGCTCAACTGTCGGCTCGTCTAAATTGCCATACCCAGAAACTGGCTGTAAAGCGCCATCGATGCGCAAAATTGGAGGCAAGCCGACTTGCAAATGCAAATCGCTCGCTTTCGTCCGAACGCACTCTTCCAGTAAACTCTCAATACGCATCTCGGCATTCGTCACCGTTACCGCCGACATAGGAGTACTATTCATCGGTGGATTCGGATTCACCGGAGCGGAATTATTCACCTGCCCACTTTGTTCCATAACACTATTGTACTTATGTTTAATGCAAAAATCAAACTTTTTTGCTATTTCAGGTACTCGTGCAGCTTTTTTGTATCTTTATTCTTACGCAGTTTCGTTAAAGCTTTTGCTTCAATCTGGCGAATACGCTCACGTGTTACCGAAAATTCTGCACCAACCTCTTCTAGAGTATGACTCTTACCGCCACCAATTCCAAAACGCATCTTAATAATTTTTTGTTCACGATCAGTCAAAGTCTGCAAAATTGTCGCAATCTGCTCCTTCAACAACTGCGTCGCAGCTGAATCCTCTGGCGAAACTCGATCTTCATCTTCAATAAAATCACCCAACGACGAATCGTCATCCTCGCCATCACGCCCAACTGACGCGTCTAAAGAAGCGATATCCTGCTTAATCTTCATTACATACTCAATCTTCTCCGGCTCCATCCCCATCGCCTTCGCAATCTCTTCAGTCGACGGCTCTCGATTCAACTCCTGCGTCAAACGACGCTGTGTACGCAAAACTTTATTAATCGTCTCTACCATATGTACCGGAATCCGAATCGTGCGCGCTTGATCCGCAATTGCGCGCGTAATCGCCTGGCGAATCCACCATGTAGCATAAGTCGAAAACTTAAAACCTTTATCCGGGTCAAACTTCTCTACCGCACGCAATAAACCAGTGTTACCTTCCTGAATTAAATCCAGAAAATCCAAACCGCGGCCCGAATAACGCTTTGCTATCGAAACCACCAAACGCATGTTTGATTCGGCCATTTTATCTTTGGCTTTTTTCTTTTCTTTTTCGGTACCATTGATAATCTTTTGTGCTAGCTCAAACTCTTCCTCCGCTGTCAAAAGCGGAATCTTGCCAATTTCGCGCAAGTATAATTTCACCGAGTCGTCCGCTACTTCGTCATAAGTAGCCGATTCTAAATCAATATTATAATCTTCTTCGCTATCATCATTTATATCGTCAAACGTAGGCTCATCTAACTCATCATCTAAACGTAAATCTTTTTCGTCTTCGTCCATATCCTTCCTTTTTTATTAACACACAAAAGCCCCATGCTTTTGCAAATTTTTATGTTTAGGAGTTTTTATATATTCTTTGATCAATCTTATTTTCTCCTGGATGGACTACTAACAAAATAAGTCCGCTGTCCAGCTGATTTAATATCTCTTATACCATAGTTCTATTTTTCGCGCAATATTTTGTTTAATTTTAGCATTAATTCTTCTTCCAATTTCTCGTCGCCAGCCTCCTCGGCTTTCCGAATCTGATCCTCCAATTCTCTACGCTCCAAATCCTTCCGTTCATTAGTCACTTTCTTTATTAAATCGTCTGCCTCTCGTTGAAGATCGTTACCATTCCATTTACCATACTGTTCATCAAACATAAAACTCAATTCATCTTCGTCAAATTTTTTTACCTCAAAATCGCCTAAATCCACTTTTCCAGATTGTGCCAATGCTGCTAAGTTCTTTTCCGCTTTGCTTTCTATTGTTGTCGTTTTTACAACATTTGTTTTCTTCAATTTTTTCTTTTCTGGCTGAATAACTTTTTTAGCCCTAAACGCCTCAAGTGAAATCCCCAACCTCTCCGCAACAATTCGTTCATACTTTTCGCGTAATACAGTATCTTCTGGATCGATTTGATCTATTAAGCGTTTTGCCTCCGTAGCATATTCCTGAAAGCCTTTTTCAGTCTTTAGATTATACTTTGCAACATATTTTTCCAACAACCACTCCAAAGCTGGTCGATAATTCTCAACTGCCTCCTGCCATAGTTTTGGGTCCTTCTGAATTAATTCATCCGCATCCTTGCAGCCATGATAATCGTCAATCACCGACAAATAAATTCCAAATTTCGAAGCCATCGAAATCGCTCGTTCCGCCGCCCGCACACCCGCATCGTCACCATCATAAGCCAAACGAATATCTTTTGTCAGACGCGCAAAACTCTTCAAATGCATCTCCGTCATTGCCGTGCCAGCCGTCGCAACCGCCTGATTTACACCCGCCTGATGCGACGAAATCACATCCATGTTTCCCTCGACTACAACTACGAAATCAGTTCGCCGAATCGCATCTTTCGCCTGCGACAAGCCAAAAATATGTCGCCCCTTGTTATATAAAATCGTTTCCGGCGTGTTTAAATACTTTGGCGAATTATCGTCTTTTTCAATAATCCTCCCCGTAAAACCAATTACATTCCCTGTCACATCCATCAGTGGCACCGTCATTCGCCCCTTAAATAAGTCACCTCCGAACCGATTCAAAAGCCCCGCATCTTCCATTTCCCTTGCCGTAAAGCCACGTTTTTTCAAAAAATTCACTAAGGCATTACCAGATTTTGGCGCATATCCAATCCGAAAGTTCTCGACCGTCTTTTTATTTAAATTCCGCTCATAAAAAACATATCGCATCACAACTTTATTCTTTGTTAAACAGAACTGAAAATATCTCGTCGCAAGCTCTAAACAGTCACGAATTCGCTGCTTATGAGCCGCCTGCTTACGGTCGTCCACCGAATAACGTTTCAACTCCACTCCAGCCTGTCGTGCCAATTTCTCCAACGCTTCACGAAAGGTGCAACCCTCCATTTCCATCACAAAAGTAAAGATATCTCCACCCTTATTACTTGAAAAATCGTGCCAAATTCCCTTGTCTGGCGATACCATAAAGCTTGGGGTCCTATCTGTACCCCAAGGTGAATGCCCTTTAAAATTTCGCCCCGCACGTTTTAACTCAATGTACTGCCCAACCACATCTTCAACCGCCAACCGTGCCCGAATTTCTTCTTTAGCATCCTCCATATGCCAAAATTATACCATCTTACCAACAGATATACGACCCCATAAAACTCACCCAAAAGCATGCCTTCACCTTTTCGTTTATGCTATAATATTGACATGGATAACCAATCTTATCTTAACCAAATTGCCGTAAAGGGCAAAAACAGTTCCAATCGAGAACCGCTTTTTAGCCCAGTTATGATAAAATTATTAGTCGCTGGCGTTATCGCGCTTATTACTATCATTATAGTAGGAGTTATGATCAATAATACCAACGCCAAACTCACTCAGTCTTATGAGCGTCTTTATCTTCGCATTTCTCAAATGTGCGACTCAAATGGCCCCTACAAAAAATACGCCAGTTTTATCAGTTCTTCCACCTTAGCCGGCCACGCCGTTAGCCTTGAAACGTCTCTTCTAGGTACCACCAAAGACTATACCAACATTCTCAATAAGCTCAATGTCGATAAATCTAATATCACCAAAGAGGTTAAAGAAGAAGAAAATAAAACCTTCAACGCCTACATGGGGCAACTCGAGCGCGCCTCTATTAGTGGCCAAATGGATGAGTATTATTCTAGCCAGACCGCCAACCGCATTATGCAGATTATTAGTCTCGAAAAACAAGTCCTCAACAAGACCAATAACGACACTCTTAAAACCATCATCAATAAGTCCCTTGGCGATCTCGAAGGCCTCTACGAAAGCTTCCGCAATTTCAGTGACACCCTCTAGCTTGACTAGTAAAAATATCTCCCTTAGAGGAGATATTTTTTACTCTTCATCTGGTCCAGATATTTCAAAACTATGTCGAATCAAATCCTTTATTTCTTCGTCACTCAATTGACCACTACAAATTATTTCGATGCCATTTCGCCCTAAAGCGCGACTCTCCATTACACTTTCATATTTCTCCTGCAGAGTCTTGCTTAGTCTTCGATCGCAACGCGTTTCAATCCGAAGCGGCTTCGTTCCAGTCTCAATTACCAAAAAAATCCTATCACCTCGTGAAAGAATCCTCATCGCATCTTCTCGCCGCTCTGATACATCCGAGAAATTCGATACATACTTTACGAGATCATCTTCCGATACCATTTCAATTCCTCTATGCTTCCCCTGATATCATCTAGTGCCCGGTGATTCTCCGGTTTTGCAAAACTACGATGCATCGCATTTTCGAAGTAAATCTTCCACGCACTTACGTCCAACATCCGATAATGCAGTTTTGCATCTAGCTTCGGCCACTCCCGCTCTATAAACTTGCGATCCTGATGAATCGAATTCCCCGCCAAATACACCTCATCGTCAAAGTTTTTCTTTACGAACTTCAACAGCTCTTTCTCGACCACTTCTGGCGCTTTGCCCTCACTATTCTGAGACATTAAGGCCTCATAAGCTTCATGATTCTTTTCCCAAAACTCCCCCACCATACGCTCGCGCATTAGTTCCTCGTCACATTTCACCACCGCCGTAAAAGTATCAAACTCATTAAAATCCCAATCGGTCGCAATTGCTGCCACCTCTAGAATTCTATCATCCACCGGCGACAAACCAGTCATTTCCAAATCTACCCATAGCAGAGTAGCCTTTTTTGCAGTCTTGCTCATCTATTATTTCTTAATATCAAGCTTCAAAGCCTTAACAACTATATAAACTACTAAAGCTAAGACCAAGAAATTAATTAAATCATTAATAAATTCACCATAATGCAATACGGCAACCTCACCAGACGGAGTAGTCCCCATCGTAAAAGCCAAACCTCGAATACCTTCAGCACTCCCTAACAAAAAACCTAGTGGTGGCATAATTACATTATTAATCAAAGAGTTAACCAATCCGCTCGCTGCAGTACCAAGCACTAAACCAATCGCCAAACTTACAACGTTTTGCTCCTTAATAAAAGCAATAAACCCACTTCCCGCACCCTTTACTTTACTTAAACCTTTACTCGCAAGTTCCTTACGCGTAGACTTCTCTTTTTCTTCAGCCATATTCTTCCTCTGTTATTTTATACTAACTATATCACACCCCCGGTTTAATTAACTAATTTGGAACAAGCCCTAAATTTTAAGTAGTTATCTACAGT